>JAHJBD010000192.1 GCA_018813725.1 Nanobdellota archaeon
CTCAGTTATTTTCCCATTGTTCTGGGCGCCATCTGGTTCGGAGTGAAAGGGGGGCTGATTCTTGCCCTTTTGTCTTCCATTGCCTTTATCCCTCATATTTTGCTGTATGTGGGCCAGGGCACCCAGGCATATCTTGCTGAGATGATGGAAAAGGGTTTTGTTAAAGATATCATTGATAAGAAAGGAAGGAAGTATATCACGCTAACAGATAAAGGTTTTGAATATCTTGAGAAGTACAAGACAATACTCGGTTTTATCGATGAGTTTGACCTCTAGCCCTTATGCTTGTTTCTACCGCGCTCTTCTACTGATTCATAACGCTTATGGATCTCTTGGTAATTCTTTACTTTAGCTTTGTATCCTTTAAGCACTGAAAGGAAGCACTTGTGCCAGATCGTGTAGTGCTTTGATTCTAATGCTTGCCTTAGAAGGTGAAGATCTACTGCCTTGTCTTCTACTTTTTCTGAGAAAAAAGATAGGCCGAAATCTATGAAATATATTTCTTTGTCAAGTATCATGTTTGATGTTGTCAGATCACCGTGGATTATGCCTTCATTATGTAGTATGGCAACTTTCTTTCCTATCTCTTCGCCCAGTGCGTGATAGTCTGACTTTTCTAAGATGTCTCTTACCTTAGCTCCTTCTATCAGCTGCATCTCGATACGTTCCTTATCATCTGTCTTTAATAGTTTTGGAGCTGGGAAATTTAATTTTTGGAGTGTTCTTAATACTTTAGCTTCTCTTTTTGTCCTTTGTTTTCTGAGTTTATCATCTATCTCATGTATACGGTATGATTTCTTGATGCGGTCTTTTATTATGTGGCCGTCAAGGTAGATCGTCGCTTCTGCACCTGAGCCGATTATTGTTTTCATGAGATGTTATTAAATCCAGCTTATTTTTAAATATATTGTTATCTTTAATGAAATACCATAGGCTTAGTAGAAAGTCTCGCTAACGCTCGGGTTAGAATCTTTTAAAATCCTAGAAATGTAATTTTTATAGCTGACATCCCCCGGCTGGGGCAACCCCCTTGTCAGCTTAACCCCACAATTCATGGGATTTTGACTTTTGGATGCTAACCTACATTTTACACTAAGCCAATACCATACAAAGATTTTTATATTTGATTAACAATAGCACCTATATGAAACTGAAATGCGCAAAGTGCAACTACAGGTTTGAGAAGGAAGAAATACCTTTTAGATGCCCGTACTGCGCTAAGGAAGGGGCAGTCACGATGCAAGAAACTGCACAGGATATCCTAGACGAAGCAGCTTTCATCTAATCTCTTTGCTTGTAGGGTTATCTGTTAATTATTCTAGGTGTTCTTATATTCAATGAAAACAGTTGTTCTTGATGGGTGCAATATCGAAGAAAAGGCAGGGGCCAAAGGGTTTGTGAGCAGTTTGAGAGACAGTATGGCGGACTTGATATAAGAGAGGCTCTTAGCCCAGTCCATGCTGGCCAAAGATACAGATGGCATATTGCTGGCTTCGCATGATTTTGAAACTGATACAGACTCTGCTATGGCAGCAATAGACAGGAGGCTTGGCAAAGGTTTTACTGCTGGACTTGAAGGAAGAACCAACTTTGACAGCAGGAGGGAGACCTTTGTGAGAGTTGGATATAGGTTTTAATTTTCTTATCTTTAATTATCCGGAAGGTTTCCTGATTTTTCTTAAATATCCTTATTAACATCCCGGAGTATATTGCATCGATGGAACAGCCTAAGATATTGGTATATTCAGGAGCATCAACGCCTTATTCTGGAGGTTTTGCAAAGGCCAAGAGGGTTATCAATGCAATGCATGAGAGGGGCCTTGAGATGGAAGTTGTAACAATAGCCACCGACTACAACCTAAAAAGCCTAAGAAGATTTCAGATCCCAGTCAACCATATGATTCCTTGTGGAGAAGATATGTACCGGGCGTTTGATGATACTTTAAGGCACACTGATTATGATATGATCGTCTCCTTTGTACCTCACACTTACGTCCTAAATGACGCTGTGAGCAGGGGAAAAAAAGCAGTCATCATAGATGGTGGTGCACCTGACAGGATAACAGAAAAAAGAAGCCCCTATTGGGGAGAAGTATTCAGGGCCATCGACAGCTATATCATGACATGCTACTTTGATTTCACGTTACCTAATGTAGTCTTACAACAATTCCAGGGCGTGCCATTAGAAGTAAGAAGCCAGCCTGTAGATAGGGCCACATATTTAAGGCTGAAAAAGGTGAGGCAAGAGTCACAAGGCAAAAAACTAATTACACTATTGATGAATGGGATTTATGCTGATGAGGATGTAATCCTATTGGAGAATGGCGGATTATTGACACATCACCAGTATGACGAGGTTTTGACTCTTTTAAGAAACCTATCAGGTTTCCGTAAAAAGGAGTATAGCTTAGTAGTAGAACAAAAGGTGAGCGAAAAGATCAACCTTAATGGAGAGCTTCAACCTATGGATTTCATCAGCCAGGAAGCCATGCTTGATCTGATTGCCGCATCAGACGCTACTATTAGCAGGGCTGCGAGATCTGTCAGCGCTTTTGAAGCAGCGTTGTTATGCCAAAACCTGATATATTGTATAGCTCCAAAAGACTATATGTGTGAATGGCACTCAGCCCAACAAGCCCATGAGTTGGGACTTGCGCCTAACATGGACAGCGATGATCCTGATCTTGCTGAGAAGATAATACAGCATATCAAGGAAGGGCATGATGGAAAATCAAAAAGGATTGCCGAATGGGAAAGGATGGATAAGGAGAGAAATATAATTGACCGTTTGATCGAGATTGCGTTCAGATAAGTTAGTCTGAGAATAAACCTGTCCACTTTCCTCTGCTAAAACCCAAAACTGATCTACAGTGAGGGCAGGAGTACACAATAAGGGCATTTTGCCATTTTTTTATTTCTTAATGTGCTTATGGTGTATAATTGTTGCTTTTGCGCCTCTTAAGAGTGCCATGAAGAATACAGCTCCGATAAAGATTGTGCTGACAAAAGCGCCTATGTTCTGCTGGACAGTATAGATGACAATGCCTCCGATCCTGTCCAAGGTGAAAAGTACAAGCAAAAGTATTGATGCTATCCTGCTCTTTAAGAAAACAAGCATGCTAAGAAGCGCTATCAAAATGCCTGTAATCAAGGTGATCGCAAAAGAAAACTCGTCAAAAACTGGATTGAAAAGAAAGTAGCTTACAACAGTCATTATCGCAAAGAATATTCCAATCCCGCCTGCTGTGTTTATCGTCTCTTTTACCTTGTCTTTCCTGATCTTAAGGCTGAATATCTCCATTCGATAGTGTAGGTGATTATGCTTTATCAAGGTTAAGCTATATAAACCGAAAAATGTTTCCCTAGGGTATGGACAGGATAGTATGCTATCAACACCTTGAATCTCCTGGTACTACTATAGATTCTTTTATAAGAGATGTGTCTATAACACATATTACTGATTATTCAACTAACCCAATGGTCCATGATGATTCGCTTCTTGTGTCTTATAGCAGAGGAGGGTTTAATTATGATGCAGTTATGTTCCCGCATTCTCGCAGAAAGGATGTATTAACCTTCTTTGGTCTGCAGGATTTTACAACAACACCAGAAGGTATTTATTATGCTCTAATCAATGCAGGCAGGGCTGTAGGTTTCTCAAGATCTATGCCAGAAACAAGGCATGGAGAATCACCTATTAAATCAAGCGAAAGATCAGAACATAGGGATGAAGTATATATGCCACCAAAATCTGATCCGCCAAAAGCAAAATATGATAAAAGGATTGTGAAAAGACGAGATAAAAATGAGAAACAACCTGCGGATTATGCTGGGCAGCCTGCTAAGGTCAATCCGGTTCCCCGAAGAACTCTACAACCAGAGCAGATCTCAATCTCAATAGATGGAAAGGTGATATCTGAAAAGCCAATTACACAAGGCACACCATTGCCACCAGAACCTACAACAGATGTTTACCGATTACAGGGGAGGGAATTAAGGGTTCCTGAGTTTGTTGTTGATGATTTTCCTATTGACCATATAGACTTGCTATGTCCTGAGGTTCTCGAAGAGATGCTTGAAAAGGCAGGTTTCAATTATAAAGGTGAAGGGCATGAGGTTGTGACTATCAAAGATGATGGATATGATCTACATCTTATAATTGAAGAAGGTGTATTAAAGCAGGCTAATTTTCGGGAAAGGTTTTGATGCGCAAAGAATATAAATAGTGTTAATATCTTGATTTTATGTACATACCAAAAAGATACGGCCAGTCAAGGATAGACAAGTGCCCTTTCTGTGAAAAGACTGCAGTTACCAAGAATAAACAGGGTATTCCTGTGTGCGCTGTCCATAAGGATTCAGAGCTGAAAGATATAAAGTGCGCTTGCGGATCATGGCTGGATGTTCGTGAAGGCAAGTTTGGGCCTTATTTCTTCTGCATAAACTGCGGAAATATCAGTTTTAAGAAAGCGATGGAGTTTAGGTAGATATTGCCCAAATAAGGCATTATTTGGCAAAATACCCCATTTTAATGCATAGGTATATAAAGGGTAAGTGCTTATTAGTAGTTACAGGCAGTATATTGCCGAGTATTCTTTAAATTAGGGTGATATTACATGGAACAAGAAGAACGAGACGACCTAAAGAGGAAAGTACAAATTTTAGAATGGGACAAGAAGATGGGACAGGCAAGCTTCTCAAAAGAGCACCTGCTTGAAGAATATAAAAAAAAACTTGATGATGAAAAAATTCTATAAAACTATTGGGATATGTAGGATGTGCAAGGCACATTTTACTGTGAAAGAAGAGAAATATGCTTCTAAGAACTATTGCGAAGCATGCCAGAAGAAATATTTTAATAAATCTTTATAAAAAGGATAAATTTCTTATCTAGTATGGATGAGCCAGTTGTATTAGCACGATTTATGTATGAAGGAGATTTGCCTGCTGCAATAGTAAGACTGCCTGATCATGAACTGGAGATGGTAGTGAAGACGGAAGGGGGCCTTGCATTGTTCACTCCTGAAGCTGATTTTAGGGTATGCAATCTGCCAGACAGTAAAGGAAGAGTTATTGATAGGGCCAACTTCAGGTATGAAGGGATCATTCCACCAGAACATGAGAATTATTGTGTGTATGGTGCGTTACTTGGCCAATAATCAAATGATTTATATACCCTTGATATTTACACAAGGTAATGGGGCAACAGGAAGTATATGATTTCTTGAACAAGAACAGAAGTAACTGGTATACTTCTAAGGAGATAACTAAAGCTTTAAACATATCAATAGGCTCAGTTACTATGAGCCTGAAAAAACTAAGACAGTCTGGAATCTTGCATTACAGGTACACTGGAAAGATTTACGAGTACAGATTCAAGACCTAAGCTCTACTTCCTTTTAAGCTTCTTATCCTTGATCTCTGGAGTAGGACGGTTCTTGTTGTAACGCAGGAACATATCGATGTTCTTTTCGTCTTCCTGCCTTTGCTTTTGCTGCTCTGGAGTCAGTTCAGGAGGCTCAAAAGTCACTGATGTAGGCTTGTCTTTCCTAAATTTGGCATACCTTTCTCTCTTGGCATTCACTTTCTTTTTCTTGTTCTTATTTTTAGCCATAGTCCTACTGAAATTAGCACTTATTTATAAATCCTTTGTTGGTGAGCAATCTTTGCAGAAAGCCTGTTCTGGGTTGTATCTTTGCGTACCCCAGTTCTCAGAATCCAGCTTTTTCTTGCAGGAACTGCATCTTTTGTTGCTTAGGCCTTTGACTGATTGTAGAACTAGTTTCATCGCTTCATCCCATTTCAGGCCAAAATCTTTCTGAAGATCTTTTAGATAAAAGAATGAATCTTGTTGGACTGCGCCGATCATGTTGACATCTTTCATCTGTTTAAGGTAAGCATGCAGGGTTTTTAATCCTTATTATACAGGAAAATAGAGGTTTTAGTTAAGGGGTTCAACCAGATTGTTGAGCGCAACCTTTGAGCCGTAACTGACAAGCTTTGCAGGCATTAGAAATTCTTGCCATGCTGCCAGCATCTTATCTGCCAAGCTGTAAGTGCGCGACGCACCAATCTCATTCTGGATATAAGGCATAACAGCATATCTGTAGACAGCATATTCGCTGACATTCACAATAGACAGTGCAAGTGATGTGAAAAAGGCAAGCCTCAGTATGTTCTCTAACCTTTTCATTAGCTGATAGAATGAAGATAGGTTTTAAAATATGATGGAAAGCAGCAGATTCTTGTTATATTTATTAAAAACAAATCTTTAAAAATGCATGGCAATTTTCAGATTACATGGATACAATTAGTATAGATGCAAATTTTGACCTTACACAAAGATGTGTTGATGGGATAGTATATTGGGAAAAGATAAGAGAAGCAACAGTGCCCATCCCTGCAGCTGCAACAGGGCTTATGACTACAGCAACACCTTTAAGGAGAAGAGTGAGCTTTGAATACGCTTTCATGGACGGGCAGGAGATTGTTAGGCATGACAGCATGCTATTGACACGCCATGGATATGAAAGGTTTATCAGCTATTGTGATGAACATTTCAGTCGAGTGCAATAATCTTTATATAATCTTCTGCATCAACAGCATATATGCACTGGCGACCTGTTAAGGATTATGCAGCAAGTTATCATGTCAATACTGAGCCTATTACACCGCAGGAGCTTGCGCAAAGGATAGCTGATACTGCGCACCTGAGGGTGGCTGCTTCTATAAAGCACAATTATGGCATAGATGATGTTATTATCGAGTATCTTGACAGAGAACCTGAACGGGTAAATGGGGCAAGGATAGTGCATGACCACGAGGTCCAGTTTGCACTAAGGCCTGTTATGTCAGCTGAGGATCTGGCAAAGGCAAGGGAGCTGCCCAGAGAAGCGCTTGCTGGATTTATTGATGGGTTACTTTATGCGCAGTTCTTTGTTGATGTGTGCCAAGGCTCGGTGCGAAGCATAACAAAAGAAGTTATTGATCGTCTGTAGGGCAGTCGCAGCAGCTTTCACATCTTCTACATATAGGGCATACTGTTACGTTTTCTGACCTGCAACTGATGCAGGTAGACTCGCACCTACAGCAGATCTGGCATTTGCCGCAGATAGAACAAGGATTTGGGTTATCTGAGTTGCAGCCTGGACAGCTGCATGTACAGCATGTTTCACATCTGTTGCAGGTGGGGCATAATGTCTCTGTTTCTGTGTTGCAGCTTAAGCAGGTTTCCATGAGAAGGTAATTAGCTTATTTATATATAAAATGTGTGGTTATGGCCTTATCTCATCCACAAGGTCATGCTTGATATTTATTGGTGTGTATGCGTTAAGGTCATCTATCACATTGTGCCAGAACTCACGGAGCTGATGGACAAATGAATCAGCATCTGGAACACAGTTGACACGCATCATGATCATCGGAAAAGGATAATCTTCAACTTGTGCAGCATAGCTCTGGAACCTCTGAAGCTCTGGCCTGTCGTGGTCAAATGCTATAAACGGAGCTTTTGCCCATGGGACAGTTCTTCCTGTGCTTTGTTCATTCTCAAGATGGCCGCTGCAAGACTGCATGGTTATTATATCTGATGACCTATAGAATGACATCCAGTCGTCAATAAGCTGGTTACTGCCATGGTATCTGATATTGAAAGCGTATATTATCGGCACCAAGCCAGTTTCAATATAATGCACAGGCACAAGTCGCTCGTAAAGGTGTTTTGCCATCTCCTCATTTGGTATGCCAGCGTATTCCTCTGTTACACCCCTTAATGCTTGTTCTAAAGGCATCTCGTCAGGTATCAAAGCCCTTGTGCTCTGCCTTTTCTTTGGATTTGTGCCATGGGCTAGCAATGCTTCTATTGCCTGTAAGTCAACTAATTGTCCTATCTGCATTATAATCTAAAATGTTGAAGGATTTTTAAAGGTTCACCTTAATTTTTTAGATCCAAGCAAGACTGCACCATGATAAAAATTTATAAACAACATTGATTTACTTTTTTTATGGCAAATGAGCGTGATTATGTACTTGTCTTAAAAGCACTCCAGGAGATACCATTTAGTGTTGGAAAGAATCTTCTTATAGATTTTCTGCGCGGTGATGAAGATAACAAGTCTATCAAGAAGAATAAGCTCTATAATCTTAAGTATTTTGGGAGTTTGGCATATGATTCATCAGAGCTTTCTGAACTTGTTGAAGGCTTACTCTTGAATGATCTTATACGAATAAATTCTGTCCAGGGAAACAAGTTCTGGAAAGTGCTTGGGCTCACGCCTAAGGGTGAAAAAGAGATCGATGAGCCTACACTATACAAGAAAAAGGTGGCTTTTAACCTTAAGGAGACTAAGACTGAAATATCTGATGAAGATCGGAAGAGGTTTAGCGCTTTTGGTGATTTTCTTTCAAAGTATAATGATGAGCAGAAGAAAGCTATCATCGATGATAATAAGAGCATACTTTGCATCGCTGGTGCTGGGTCTGGGAAAACCACTGTCTTGACTAAACGTATAGAGTTTTTGATCAAGTATAGGGGGGTTGACCCTTCAAAGATACTTGCGATAACATTTACGCGTAAGGCAAGGCAGGAGATGATATCGAGACTGCCTGACAGCAATGTGATGATAGAGACATTCAATTCTTTCTGTGAAAAGATACTTCGCAGGCACAATGATATGGTTTATGGCAGAGAGGTTAAGGTTATTTCATATCGTGATAAGATAACCATCATCAATAGGGCGCTTTCAATGCTGAAACTTAACATGGCAAGGGCGATCGACATTTATTTTACCTATGCCCA
>JAHJBD010000193.1 GCA_018813725.1 Nanobdellota archaeon
AGTCTACACCTTCTTCGCCTTGGTTTCGTGTACCATCAGTACAGGAAGGACATGCCTGGCAAGAACCTCCGCAATCAACATCCTCTTCACCCTGGTTCTTGATACCATCAAAGCAATTAGCACAAGCGCTGCAAGGCCCGCCGCAGTCAACATCAGATTCTCCCTGGTTTAAGATATTGTCAAAACATGTAGGCTCAGCAGTTTTCTCATAGACCTTGAATGTAGACGAAGCAGTCGCTTTCTTGCCATCATATTCAGCGATTGTCTGGAGAAAATAGTTGCCTGGATCTACACCTTCAAGGCTCATTGATTTCTTTTGCGTAGACCTTGTCTCAACAGCTACGGTCTCTGTACTCTCCTTTATCACATTAGCATCATAATCCATTATCCTGTTTGTGACAAGTATGTCAAACCTTTTTGCTGCACCAAGGTTAGACAGTTCAACAATAAAATCAACTGATGAGCCAAGTTCAACATTCTCATTTATGATCTCATTGTCAACATCCATAAGGGTCTCTTCAGCTTTTGGCATAAGAAGAAAAAAGGCTGTCCCAGATGCAAGCAAGATAGTAAAGATTATTGCAACCACAACACCCACAGTTGTCCTGGAGAGATGTATGACATGCTTAACCTCAGGCTGATACACCTGCTTTACAGCTTCATCAACAGCTTCAGGCCCATAGCCATATTTGAACAGGTAATCCTTGATCTGGTTTAGAGTATAGCCTGCTTTAAGCTGTTCTCTAATATAGTCTGCTAAACTTGCCATTTACCCCCCAAAATAGTAGTATACTAAGATTGCCACTATTTAAACGTTTTGATTGAAAAAAGTATTTAATCAATCAAAAAACATAATTCCAAAAAACAAAGGTAAACACTGCAACTTAAGAAAAATTACAAAGTTTTATAAATTTCACAACATTAAGAATTATTTGGGGGTTAAAACGCATAAAAAACTGCTATTATTAATAGCTGTATTATTTCTGACTGTTAATGTACGCGCTTTTATGCTCGACGATTTCGAGGATAATGATATCTTTCTAGCATTTGACAATCCTGCAGGCTATGTTAACTGGGGGCCTAACCCAGATGGTGAACCTTCAGACCTTATGGAACTTACGGAATCTTCATTCCCTTACCAAGGATCATATTCTGTAAAGGTGGTGAAAACAGATACAGGTTACCTTGCATCATGGATAAGGGGTTGGGAAGATTCAGGTTTAAATGACCAGATTTTCAATCAATATGATAAACTAACGATGTGGGTCTATGATGATGACAATAATCCAAGCGAGTTCATACTGCAACACACAGGAGGTGGCACTTATGATTCAAGAGCTTACACATCAGGCAAAGGATGGTCGCGATTGGTTTTTGACATATCAACAAACAACATATTTGCTTCAGGTACAACCTACAGGAGACTTTACCTTATCCCAGGCGGAGGACATTCAGGAACTTATTATATAGATGATGTAGAACTGATTAACTGTACATGTTCTTCAGGCCCCTGCTGTGATGGTTGCAGTTACTATCCTTCAACCAAGGTATGTGATGAAAACATCTCAACAGATTATGGTTGTCCTTGGGGTATTACTTTAGGGTATGATGTTGGTATAAGGAAAGTTAATAAGCACTGTACAGGCGAGTCAACAGTATGCAACGGAAACCTATCATACACAGGCTGGGAAGTTAACGATTATTGCACTAGCTCAGAAATCTGCAGAGATGATTATCCAAGCTGCACAGATCCTGCGTACGAGTGCTATATAGATAGTGAATGTGGAACAGATGAATGGGTTGGACAAGAATTTTGTTCTGAAGGGAATGTATATCAAAATTATTCAAAATATACATGCCACAATCCAGGCACAGGCTCATCCAGCTGTTCAAGTTCTACCTCTCAAAAGCTTAAAGAAAGATGCTTACACGCTTGCTTAAATGGTGACTGTATATATCAAGATAAACCGCCTTACCTATTCCCAGAACAGAAATCACAGCTAGAAGAAATATTTGAACAGCACATGGAATTTTTCCTCAGCAGCCAGGCAACTACAGTCTATGGGTTTCCATTAACTGCGTACAGGACCTATGATAGAGCAAGGTACGGCTATAACAACCCAACTGAATGGGGTTACCTTCTTCAAGCATATATTGCAGCAGCAGAAAGAGGAATAATCACCAAACAAACTGCAAGATCAAAAATATCTACAACCTTATCTACAATAAACACGCTTCAAAATGATCCAACAGAAAATTATCAAGGGCTTTTCTATCCATATTATAAGGTAACAACTTCTGGTGGCGCTGATGTATTCCCTTACAATGATGGAGACCCACATATCCCTTCTATTGATAATGGTTTACTTTACCTATCACTGTTGATCACTGAGGGTTGGGGATATAAAGAAGGTTATTCAGATATTGCCAGCACTTCAAAGACCATCAAAGACAATATGAACTATGGCTTGTTTATCTTTGAAGATAACAAGATTTCACACCAGTACAATGTTGACACAGGCCAACTAAACACAGGCAGTTATTGGAACTTTTATCCAGATGAAGGCGGCCTTATGAGCTTTATTATGTATATTATTGGTGACGTCAACCTACAAGGCTATGAAGGTCTGATAAACAACCAACAAAGGCTGCCTGCCAGCTGGTATGGCCACACAATACAAGAATCAGCTTATTTCAATGCTATGTTTGCGTGGAGTGTACGTTCATTAGGTGGCATGGAGATAGTAGGTACACCTTACTCTACAGAAAGCTTAGTGCCAAACACAAAAGCCATGTTTACGTACGGAGATTATCTTGAAGTTGACTATCCTGGCTGGTCAGACGCTATGACACAAGCATATAACGGGGAAAGCCTTACAAAATATCACATCCCTCCAAACCTTCCAGGCATTGCACCATCAGAACCACCAACACACATAACACCTCATGCGTTCTTTGTACCTTTTAATGTGCTGCCAGACCTAAACAAGACAATCATTGAACAGCTGCTACTCAAGATATCTTTGCTTCAGAATGACACTAAGGACTATTACCGAGATTCAGGCACATATGATTTTGGATTTACAGTAACAGCGAGCCCTTACAGAAATGATGATTCATTTACAGGCACAGATGCAGGAAAAAACGTTTTTGAAACCTTAGCTAACTCATACACATCCTTATCCATATTTAACGCACTCCAGATGGAAGAGAACAAATCTACTTTCTATGATTATGCCAAACTCGTCCCAGGATATAATGAAAGATTCTATAATGCTACAGATTTTCTTTATCCAAACACATACAACTGCAACAAGCTTTATCCTAATAATGCAACATGCTTTTTCCCAAGATGTTACCAAGATACAGACTGTGATGATGGTATATTTTGTAATGGAGAGGAAACTTGCTCACACTTTGAATGCAAGAATGCAACACCTGTAGATTGTTCTGCCAATGATGAAGATGCAATCAACAGCTGCAATTATGACCAAAACCCATTTACATTTGAATATTATCAAGGCTTTGCCTCAATCTGCAATGAAGCTACAAAAAGTTGTACTACAACAGAAATTAACATAGAAAGCAGTTGTAATATGTCTGAATGCAATGCAGAATGCCAATCAAGTGCTAACTGCATAAACAAATGCATTGATGAATTAAGATACTACGATGGTGTCTGCGATAACTGCAGTTGCAATTATGATATAGAAGACTGTACACAATACAATAATTGGCACAACACAAGCCAGATCCGTAATTACACATTTACAGAGTGCCAAGTTATTGAACAGTTTGAACAAGAATTCCATGACTACATTTGTCAACCTACTGAATGCGATTATTCAATTACTGATATAAGATGGATAAATACTTCAAAAACACATCTGGTTGAAAATTATACCTGTGATATATGTACACCAAACTGGATTGAGATTAACAGTACCTGCCAGGTTGATGACAAGATATATGCAGTATATAATGATACAAATGATTGTTACGCTCAGACTGGATTTTTGTCAGATAATAACCCTCCTGATAACACAACATATGTGTGCGATTACTGTACACCATCAATGACAAACACCTCATGGAGCAACTGGCAAGATGATGAAACATGCCAGATTGATGATACAATACAGCAATCAAGAACAAGAACAGAATATGATCAGAACGGTTGTAATGAGATTGCAAATCAAACTTACACTGAATATCAAGATATTTCATGCGATTATTGTACTCCAGAATTAACAAACACATCATGGAGCAACTG
>JAHJBD010000194.1 GCA_018813725.1 Nanobdellota archaeon
ATCTAATAGACAAAAACAAATTTTCAGCAGTGTATGCATCTGATTCTATCCGCGCTCAACAGACAGCAAGGTATGCTACAGAGAGGCCATGGAACAGCTGGCCACTATACCAAATATCACCAAAATTAGCTGAGATTGATCAAGGAGGATTAGAAGGCAGGCTAAAAGAAGAGGTGATGGAAAAGATGCACAGATCACCAGTTAAGGACTGGTGGACCTATGTTCCTCATGGTGGAAAAGAATCTCAAGCAGATGTTTACAGGAGAGTTGTTGAATTTCTAGAGAATGATGTTATCCCAAATTATCAAGGTAATGTGCTATTGTTCACCCATGCAAACGTTATAAAAAGTTTTCATGCAGGACTATTTGCACCTACACAAGCAGAGAAAGATAAGATTCATCGAACTAGGGTAAGAAATTGCTCAGTATCTATCTACAGGTATTATGAGGGAAGTGTATGGCCAGTAACTTTTGCCAAGGATGACCATTTGCCACCCGAGACAAGGAGATTCGGAAGAAGGCTAAGAAAGTTGTTGAGAGATACATGGCAAGGAAGAAAAAAATGAAACAGACAGAAAAAGAGATAATACAATACCTAAGGCAAGGAAAGAGATTAAACATATCAGACATAGCAAGAAAACTGTCAATACCTATCTCAACCCTTAGAGACAGGATAATCAGGATAGAAAACAGCTATATAACCAAGAGAGCATCGATAATAGACTTTGAAAAGACAGGCCACAATGCATCAGCAATAGTTGCTATCAAAACAAAAGATGCCAGAGAAGAGCTCCTAGAATTTCTCAAGCAAGACCAAATGGTAAACTCAATCTGGAGAATCAACACTGGCTATGACTATATGGCGGAGATAATATGTAAAGACAACATGGAACTGTACAGCTGGATTGACAGGTTAAATGTCAGGTTCAACACAGAATTTAACATATTCAATATTTTAAAGACAGAAGATAAAGAAAAATTTATACCAAGGTGATAAAAATGGTTGGCGGATATGAAAGGATTATAATTGGCATGGATGATATTGAGGATCTGCAGTCAGATAGTCCCACAATAGATGATAGGACAGAACCGATAAGTGATGAACAAAGAGCAGCAAACCTAGCTGCATTGGAAAAAAGAAGAGCAGATGAAGCGATAGAGCTTCAAAAACGTTATGAGAACACCTATGCAAATAGTGTTAGTTATACAGCAAGATACAAGGCTGGAAGGGCTATAAATATAGACCAAGCAGAACTAGATCAAAATTTAGGCATATGGGTAAGAAAGTTAAGAGAGGACTTAAACCAACCAGAAGTATTTAACAAAAGGATAGATGCATTAAAAGATGCAAAAACACTCTTTGTTATGTCAAAGGATCTGTTTGCAAGAGCCTTACTAGAAGAGGTATACCAAAATAATGAATACCCTGGTTTTAGAAGAGAAGCAGGCGAAGCATTAGGCTATTCAGGATTAAGGATATTTGTCCACGAGCATCCAGTTGCAGCAACAATTACAGGTATAGCAGCAATTGCAGCAACCACATACACAGCTATTCAATACCTATCTTAAATAACCTTCATCCCTTCCAGTACCTGCCTAAGCTTCTTTTCATTCTCAGGTCTAAGTTCGCACATAGGTAAACGATACACAGCCTTGCAAAACCCTTTCATAGAAAGTGCGCATTTGATAGGTATTGGATTTGTCTCGATAAATTCCACATCAAACAATGGTGCAAGCTCAGTATTGAGCTTCTCAGCACCTTCAAAGTCTCCAGCTAAAGCAAGCTCAACCATCTTGACCATCTTATCAGGAACCAAGTTAGATGCAACCGATATTACACCATCCCCGCCAGCCTTGATCAGATCAAGCGTAATCCCATCATCACCAGACAATACTGAGAAACCTTCAGGCCTTTTTGCAATTACATCTTTCATCTGGTTAAGGTCTCCTGAAGCTTCTTTGACTGCAACAACGTTCGGACAGTCTGCAACGATCCTCATCAATGTACTAGTCTCAACATTGACACCAGTCCTGCCCTTGATATTATAGACGATTACAGGTATCTTAACAGCATCTGCAACAGCCCTAAAATGCCGATACAAACCCTCTTGAGTTGGCTTGTTATAATATGGATTTACGATAAGCAAAGCATCAGCCCCAGCTTCCTCAGCATGCTTGCTGAGACGAATTGCCTCAGCAGTTGAATTTGATCCAGTCCCAGCTATCACAGGAACCCTCTTATTAACATGCTTGATAGTAAGCGCAATCACTCGATCATGTTCTTCATGGCTAAGTGTAGGTGATTCTCCAGTTGTACCGCACGGAACAATCCCTGCAACACCATTCTTGATATTAAAATCAATAAGCTCTTTTAGGCATTCTTCATTGACACTCTCATCATCATTGAACGGAGTGATGATCGCAGTATATACTCCCCTAAATTTCATTTTTTTGCCTCCAGTAGACTTTGCAGAAAGTCATCCATAACAAAATACCCTTTTTTCTTAAAAAGCCACTTTGCAGCAAGCACAGCGCCGAGCGCATACCCCTGCCTGCTTCTTGCCGCATGCTTGATAGTTATACAATCAGCCTCACTGTCAAAACCTATAGTGTGCTCAAAATTGACAGCTCCACCTCTGACTGATGCAAAATGAATCTCATTATCCTTGATCTTTCTATCCAGCTTTTCATCTACAATAGCTGTCTTTCGATCAATATTAGAAATCAATATTTGTGATAAGGTTTTAGCTGTTCCTGAAGGACTATCAGCCTTGTTATGATGATGCAGTTCATACGCCCACACATCATAATCATCAACCTTATTGATAAGCTTAGCAGCTTCTTCTATTATCTTAAAATAGATATTAACACCAACACTAAAGTTTGAGCTCCATAAAAATCCGATCCCAGCCTCCTTGACCATCTCCTTAACTTCATCAACATGATCATACCAGCCAGTCGTACCTATGACAGCATTCACCTTTAGTTCACAATACCTCTTGATATTATCCATTATATTTGCTGGAAGCGTAAAATCTATAGCAACATCAACACCCTTCATGCTTTCCTTATTGATTTCACAGAAGACTCCATCTTGTTTACACATTGGGTCTACGATAGAAGCAACTTGTATTCCTTTATCCTTGGCAATAGACTCGATCATCCTGCCCATTCCGCCGTATCCTATGATTGCTATCTTCATTTAACCACCCATATTTTTGGAACACTTCAAGTTATAAAAACTTTACTAAAAACAAAGCTTTATATATTATTTAAACATTCTGTTATTATATTAACAAACAGTTTTTGAGATAAAATGGTAACAGTAGCACATCTTGTAAAAGGAATGATAAAAGACAAGCCTTTCTTACAGGAAGCATTAGGCAAAAAGTTAATAGCCTATGGCAACCTTGCTGAACAGTTTCACGACCATATAGAGAATGAGTTAGGAAAGAAAGTCAAGCACTCAGCGATAGTCATGGCATTAAGAAGGTACGCAGACGAGCTAAATGATACGATCAACGATGTTAAGCCACTTGATTTCAACTGCGAGATAAACCTTAAGACAAACCTTTGCGCAATAAATATTATCAAATCCAAAAAGGTTAATGCTACTGTAAAAGAGTTCTACAACTTCGTTGACCTAGATAAAGGAGACACCCTTAACATCATCTCAGGCAACTATGAAAGAAGCATAATAACAAATGAAAAGTATAAAGATAGGATGCTAAAAGAGCTCAAAGGCGAAAAGATAATCACAGAGCAGAGCAACCTAGTCTCTTTAAGCCTCAAATTCCCAGACAAGTTCTATGAAACACCAGGTATGATATTTAATGTCATCAGGCAGCTAGCATGGGAGAATATAAATATATTTGAGATAATCTCAACACACACAGAATTAAGCCTGATCCTAAAAGAGAAAGACAGTTCTAGAGCTTATGATTGCCTGCAAGGGTTGATCAGTCGAAAAGACAAGAGATAACATTTCCATCTAATTCGTATTCTGCCTTAAGCCAACTAAATCCAAGATCATTGGCTTCTTCACAGAAATTATCAGTATCCAACTCATACTCAATACCAAGCACTGCTTTATCCTGTTCAATAAAGGGCAGCAACAGTTCACATTCTTCATAATAAAAACACTGTTCATTTATAGCTAGATCATAAGAATCAACAAGATCAGGAACCTGAGATAGGTCATTTTTTAGAGCAATAGCAAGCCCCCTATTATGAGCTTGTTCAGCCAGCCAAAGATTATATTCTAGCTGTTCAGCATAAGTCAAAACAAACCCATTATCATTCTGAAAACCATCAACATTGTCTGGCTCAACCCCGTCACAACCCTTCTGTACTGCAAGATCAAGCCTATCCCCCATTATTTCTGCAAAAGAGAGATAGTGTGAGATATCAAGCCATACCTCACCAGGCCAATCATCAAGATCTTTGCCTAGTACCCCAGAAGGAAACTCACCAGAATCACTTCTCCAATCCTCATAAGTACCAGCTGAAAAATAGCATATAACCTTGACCCCCCTACCATGTAATTGATCGATCAATGACTTTGATGAATCAAAAAGGTCTATGTCATAGATTTCAACATCATGACTTGTATCAATCTCCCCATTAAGCTGCCAATACCAACTCACCCCTGGTTTTGGCTTATACCTAGCTTTCTCTTTATCCATATTTTTAGAGACTGTATCAGATAAGCCAGAATCCTCATGACCAAATAATGATGAAACCGCTTTACTTCCAATAATACTATTATCAAACCTGCCCCCATTAACCTCTAAAACATACTTTGCTTTTGCATGAAAAGTCTCGCAAGGCTCAGATTCACAAGGCATTGCATACACAACATCAACAACAGTCTGATTAGGGTCGATAAATAAGATATCCAAAGGGATCAAAGTGTTCTTCATCCAAAAACTTCTTTCAGCCATATCATCATACACAAACAGCATACCGCAATCATCACACAACTTTTCCTTGTACATCAATCCACGGCTTCTTTCATGATCTGTGTCTGCAACAACGACATTGGATACCTGCCCGCTAATCTCAACGGTACCATCAAACATTTCTTGTGGCGCATACTGCAGATCAACTTCACAACCCAACAGGATAAGTAAAACAAAAGTCAAGATTATTCGCTTCATAAATTGTTAAATCAGAATTAATATATTTAAAACTATGGGCCCAGCGAGATTCGAACTCGCGGCCTATCGCTCACTCTTTTTAAGAATTAAGAGGCGATCGCTCTAACCAGGCTGAGCTATGGGCCCATTGGAAATCTAGAAATCTGGCTGTTTTAAAAACTTTATTGTTTTCAATATACTGACACTAAAATACAAAAGAATATATAGGAGTTATATTGCATTTTTTATTATATGGAAGCTAAGAATTTCCTATTTGTTTCTATCGAAGGCCTTATAGGCGATATTGCGTGGCAGGTCTCTAAAGAAGGCCATAATGTAAAATATTATATCGAAGATTCAATGGAAAAAGAAGTCGGCGATGGTTTTGCAACAAAGATAGATGACTGGGAAAAAGAGATTGACTGGGCTGATGTGATCATATTTGATGATGTGCTTGGCCATGG
>JAHJBD010000195.1 GCA_018813725.1 Nanobdellota archaeon
ATTTAGCGTGACCTTCTCTATCCGAACATTTTTCATTGGGTTCATTCTATCTTAACTAATGGTTTCTCTTTGCCGATTACAAAAGCGTATTTATTCAATGTCTCAATCTTTTCGCTTTCTTTGTTCTTGTAAATTATCCTATTATTGAATATGCCCTCGATATGGCCCATGTCACCCATGTGTTTTCCACCGATAAGGAATATCAATGCGCCTTTCTCCAGTTTTATGTGATCCTTAATCTTTTGCGACGGAAGCTCTATCAATATCGTGTCGCCGACCTTATACTCTTCTTTATCGACCAAGATGTTTCTTGCGTCATAAAGATTTATCTGGGCCTTGCCTTTCACTTTGGTCTTGCCGATTATCTTGCATGGCTTTAATTTTGCTTCATCTTTTGTGATTGTTGTGACTGCTAATCTTTTATTCTGGGCGACAATAACTCTGTAGCTGTCTTTTAGCAATGTGATGGTATCGAAAAGCCCAACATTGAATTTTGGTTCCTTTACCCTTCTCTCGTCAACGAATACTTCTTTATTATGGAGCATCCTTCTTACTTCTTTGAATGTTTTTGCGATGCCCATAAGGTCCCTTAGCAGGACTGTTAAAGGTATACCTAGCTTGATAGGATGTGCGCCTGGGTTAGGCCTTTTGATGTATTTGATATTCTTTCTCTTAATAGGCCATGATTTTGGCGTGTTCAGTCTTCTTAAATGATCTTTTGGCATTTTTTCACCTTTCTAGGCACTGTTTTCTTTTCTTGTCTTCAACACTAATCTCAGTAATGATTAAGTTTGATGGTTCAAATAGCGGCTTTGTCTTTGTGCCGTCCTTTTTCTCTTTGTCTATCCCAGTGATTATCACTTTGGATCTCTTCAAAAGGACTTTTTCGATAGCCCCGGTCTTGCCCTTGAATTCCCCTCTTACTATCTTAACCTTGTCCCCAGTCCTCAAGCCGATGCTTCGTTTTTTATATTTCTCTCTAAGCTCTTTTGAGAGATGGGACGACACAAATTTTTGTTTTGTGTGAAGCCCGGAGTTAATCCTGTATTTTCTTTGCTTTCGCGGCTGTTTGCTGCTCTTCCAACTTTTTGCTAGTTTTTTCATTTTATACGACTATGTTTGATACTTTTGCTATTCCAGGCCACCTTTCAGTTGCTTCTTTTGCTATTGGCCCTTTAAAGATGGTCCCTTTTGGGTTGCCCTTGTCGTCCTTTAGGATGACTACTGCATTATCTTCAAATTTGATCCTCATGCCGTCAGGCCTTCTGTACTCTTTTTTTTGCCTTACTACAACAGCAAATGTTGTCTGTTTTCTCATCTCAGGCTTGCCTTTCTTGACTGCGACCATAACCAGGTCACCGACTCCGGCACCCTCTCTTCTGCCTTTGACACCTTTCTTTCCTATAACTGTAAATATCTTGACTACGCGTGCGCCCGAGTTGTCGCACGTCTCTACAACGCTTCCTATCGGTAATGCTCTAGTTACCTTGGCTTTCACTGATTGCATCTTCTTCCTTCTCTTTCACTTTTGATTCTTCCAGCGCTTCCATCCTTTCTTTGAAGCCTGCTTCCTGGCCGATCTTTTCAACGATTATAAAGTTCTTTGTCTTGCTTATCGGTCTGCATTCTGAGATCTTTACGATGTCTCCTTCAACAACCTTGATCGCGTCAGGGACATGAGCTTTGATTGTGGTCTTACGTTTTTCGTATCTTTCATATTTTGGCAGGTAGTTCTTTCTTGCCCATTCAACTACTGCGGTCTTTGCCATCTTTGTGGATACAACTACTCCTGTGAATGTTCTTCCCCGTAAGCTGATTGTTTTTATCATCTTTAATTAGGTTTTACCATGATTGATGCTGTTTTTGCCGATCGTCGCCTATTGTCCAGCCTCATTGTAGTCTGGATAACATGCAGTCACCTGCATATCCGGCGCCATGCCACTGCCCTTGAACTGTGTTTACCTTGTTTCGATAGTCTCGGGTGGAAACCCGACTTCGAGCAAAACATCCTTGACCTTGTTCTTATGGTCTCCCTGCAATTCGATCCTTCCTTGCTTTGATGTTCCGCCACAGGCAAATTTGCTTTTCAGCTTTTTTGCCAAGTCTTTGATATCAATCTCCTTTGACTCGATGCCTTCGACAATGGTATAGACCTTGCCGAATTTTTTTTTGTCAAGGCTGATGATAATCTTTTGACTCTCTTTTGCGATTGTCTCGCAAACACATAACTCTTTAGGTAGTCCGCACGTTTGGCATACTTCACTCATCCTTGTTGGTAACCTCCTTTTCTTTTAGTATTGTAAGTATCCTTGCGATGTCTTTCTTGTTTTTCTTCAGGTTTCCTGGGCTTTTTGGAGACGTGCCTGTCGCGATCTGCGAATTGTCCTTAAGCAGCTCCTTCTTAAGTTCGTCCAGCCTTTTGTTCAGGTCTTCAGCTGACATTACCCTGATCTCTTTAGTTTTGGTCATCTTCTATCTCTTCAATCTCTTTTAATATGTCTTCTGTTTCTTCTTCTTTTTCAGGTTTATCTTTAGTCTTTGATCTCTTTTTTTTCGGTTCTTCTTTAACTTCTTCAACAACTTCTTCAATCTCTTTTTTAAGCTTGATACGGTCAGGAAGTTCGATATCTGGCGGCATGATCTTCACTTGTATGCCTACAGTTCCTGTCTTGATGGTAGCTTTTTTTTGAGCAGTCAGGACTCCAGTCAATGCAATATCACCGCATTTCTTCAGGTATCCTGTGTAAAATCTCCATCTCTTTGCTCTGCTGCTCGGGATCTTTCCGCTGATAAGTATCTCAATCCCTAGTGCACCTGCACCCATGACACTGGACATGACCTTATGCCCAATAGCTTTGAACTTTGATGTGCCAAACCTTTCTATCGAGTCAGCTATCTTTTCAGCGACAATGTTCGCATCCAGATCAATATTCTCTACTTCTGATATCTCTATCTGTGGATTTTCAAGGTTGAACTTTTCTTTTAGTATCTTTGTCAATTCTCGGATGTTTTGGCCTTTTTTTCCGACGACTAGGCCAGGTCTTGAAGCGTAAATCACTATCTTTTCTCCAAGCGGCGTCTTCTGCATCTTTGTGCCGCTGTGCCCAATATTTTTCATCTTTTCTGATATGAATTCTTCAATCTGAAGCTCTTTGATCTTTTGCGCCACGAACTTTCTTTCAATCATTTTTTGTCCTCGGTTTTTTCAATCTTTTTTGCTTCGGGCATCTTTTTCTGATCATGTTTTATCTCAGGTTTCTTCTTATCTTCGCTTTTCTTGGCAGTCTCTTCTACGATAATCTCGATATTGGTCCTTTTCATCCTTCTTCTTCTTTGCCTTCCATAATGCCATTGTCCTGGACCTTGGGTAGCGATAATCGTCTTGATTATCAGGTTTGATGTGTTCAGGCCAAGGAATTGGGCATTTGCTTCAACTGAATTAAGCAAAGATAATATCTCTTGTGAAGCCTTAATTGGGTATGCTCCTGCAGCCATGCCTTTCTTGTGGCCCCGGTCACCATGAAACCTTGTCAAAGGTAGTGGGGTCTCTTTCTTTATTATCTTCTCAAGCTGCTGTTTTGCCCATGATAACTTCTTGTTTCTGATGTAATTAGCTATCTCAATGGAAAACTTGTTTGAGATAGACAATGATCTACCATAAACCCTTGCCATGTGTTCTTTGTTGTATCCGGTTGTCATTTTATTTTACAGATAAGTTTGAACTTGATTTAGTCGCCCCTACACCTGGTGCAGAGTGCGCAAGCTTTTTCCTTGTAAGCACGAATTCTCCCAAAACGTGGCCAAGCATATCCGGGTCAATTATAACGTTCTCGAAAGATTTGCCGTTGTATACCTTGATTGTTGCATCAACCATCTCAGGAAGGATCACCATAGTGCGACAGTGTGTCTTTATATTCTTCTCTTTAGCTTTGACCTTCTCGAGCAGTCCTTTTTGCTCCTCAGAAAATCCTCTTTTGATAGTTCTTCTTAATCTTGAAGGTAAAAGATCTGCAAATTCCTTGATGTCCATGGCTTTTAATTCTTCAAGCGTCTTTCCGTAATAGCTGAATTCTTTTTTGGCCATTTTTACCTCTTTTTCCTCCCAGTCCTTCTAGGCGCGATCTTACCAACTTTTCGGCCTGGCGGAGCGTTTCTTGAAGATTGTGTAGGTCTTCCTTTTGAGTTTGTCGACTTACCACCGAATGGATGGTCAACTGAGTTCATAGCAACACCGCATACAATCGGGAAAAGCTTATTCTTGCTTCTTTTAGCGTGATATTTTGTTCCTGCTTTAAGGAATGGCTTTTCAGTTATACCGCCGCCGGCAACTGATCCGATGCATGCTCGGCATTCAGATAGGAATACTTTGGTCTTATTGGATGGGAGCAGGACAGATACTCTGTTATTGGCTTTGCTTACAACTTTAGCAGACGAACCACATGTCTTTACGAATTTTCCGCCGTCGCCTGGTATACCTTCTATATTAAAAACAGCAGTACCCTCTGGGATGTCTTTTAATGCCAATACATTGCCGTTCTTAAGCTGAGCCTGGTCTCCAAATGTGATCTCTTGACCTACGTAGATTCCTTCTGGCGCCTGGACCAATATCTTTTCACCATCATCGCTTAATACTCTCATCAATGGAGCATGACCTTGGCTTGTGATTATGTCAAGGATCTTTGCGTTGGCATTCTTAAGCTTACCAAATCCTGCATCTCCTTTCCATCTGAAACTAGGTGCCCGGTATCTTGGACCGCCTTTTCCTCTAGCCTGTTGAATTAGGTTTTTTCCCATCTTACATTAAACCAAGTTTTGTTGCTATGTCTATCGCAGGTGTTTCGTCTGAGAACTTGACATAAGCTCTCTTTTCACCTGACTGTGAATTGAATGTCTGGACACTTACTATCTTGACATTGAACGCTTCTTCAATGGCTTTTTTTATCTCTTGTTTGTTTGCTCTTCTGTCGACAACAAACTCTAATTTGTTTTCAGATTCCATCAGTCTGATACTCTTTTCTGAGGATAAAGGGTATTTGATAACGTCAAGAGGTTTCATTGGAAAAGTCCCTCCTTCTTGATAAGGTCTATTGATCTGTCTGTCCATAAAGTTAATCTCCCAGGATGTGCTCCAGGTGCCAAAAGTTTTGCATTAAGTTTTTTTGCTTCAACAATGTCAATGCCGGTAAGGTTAGCGGCTGCTTTTGTTAAATTGCATTCACCTGATACTACTATCAATGGGCCCTTGGTTATCTTATATTTTCGTCCCCTTGTCTTGCCCTTGCCTGCCCTGATCTTCTTTGTAAGTCTTGATATCTCACTTTCCAGGCCGACACCAAGCAGCGCTTGCTTAATGTCTTTTGTTTTGGATATCGCTTCAATATCAGATGTGATTATGAATGGATAGTGTGCTGGCACTATATGGCCCCTTAATTCCACTGCTTCTTTTGATAAAGTTGCAGCCATTGCGCTCCTTATGGCTTTCTGGTTCTCTTTCTTGTTGATCTTTTGGTCCCATATTTTTGATGCTTTTGGTGGGTGAGCTTTCCTGCCGCCAACTGTTCCTGGGGCAACTGCGCCTACCCAGTTAAATCTTGTACCTGACCTTGACATGATCTTTCTTGGGACTCTTGAGATACCATGTCCATAAGATCCCTTATAATTATGCCTTCTTCTGGATAATTTAGCTGAAGCCCGCATACCAGCGCCGATCTTTGCACCATAAGGCTGCCTGTTGTGGCTTTCGATAGCAAGGACTGCCCTTTGGATCAGGTCTTCTCTGACTGGCTCATTAAACTGACTAGGTAAATCTTTCTGGCCAATCTCCTTACTTGTCTTGTCAATAATCTTTAGTTTCATTTGCTTAAGTATGATATCCTTGGTGCTTCAGTCGGTATCTTATCATTTGGCCTTGTTGCTGTATTTATCCGGATTATCCTCTTTGCTGGTCCAGCAATGCTGCCTTTGATAAGAAGGTATGGGTTTTTTACATTGCCGTACCTGATAAAGCCTGAATCATTATTTACTTCTTCAGGCTTGTTTCCAATCAATATGATCTGTTTGTTATAATCTACCCTTTGATGAAAGCCCATCTTGCCTGCATGGGCTACCCTATACATAACATGGCCTTGTGCACTCCATCCGCCCAAAGACCCTGGGTTTCTTATTGATTTTTCTGATTTGTGTGATCTTAATGAGATTCCAAATCTCCTTACTGGGCCTTGGAACCCTTTACCTTTGGTGATAGCGTGAATGTCAACTTGCTGGCCAGAAGCAAAAACGTCTGTGATCGCGATCTCTTTTCCTAGCTTTTCTTGTGCAAACTTAAGCTTATCCTCTTTTTTGCCGCCTATGGCAATCTCAAACACTTCAGGCTTTTTCTTGCCGATACCGGTAAGTTTTGGCTGTGTATAGACCAGAAGCTTGATATCATCAAAATCCTTGACATCTTCAACCTTTTTAGTGACTGTTTTAGGCATTATGATCTTTTTGCTTAGTTCTTTGTCAAGGTTATCAGAAAGGACATCAGAAACGATCTTTATACCATCGATGGTGTTTTTGTAGAAACGGATAGAAGCAACTTTTAAAGGCGGGGTCTCGATCACTGTTATCGGACATGAGATCTCTTGGCCTTTGGTTTTTGTCTTTGTTTTGTTATCAATGATGATCGCGTGTGTCATGCCCACTTTGTATCCTGCAAAACCAAGCAGTTTGGCATCTTTAACATTAGCCCAAGACCTAACTCTAGCATAAGCTCTCTTAGCCCTTTTCCTGGGCCAAAATTGCATACTTCCACTTCTTGGATTTCTAATGTTTGGCATCTGTTTTCTTCCAACACTTTAGCCTTTTTTATAATTCCTTCTTTAGAACAAGACGTACTGAAAAAGTTATTATCTTCAGGCTGGTGTACAATGTTTAAAAACTATTTTTTAAACCGTTTATAAAGTGAATTAAGGTCCATTTATAAACATTGCTATTGGATAATTAAGATTTGGCCTTTTTGTTAGCATAGCGGGCCTTTTTGATAGCATAATTCACAGGATTCTTGATGTTCTTGCACAGATTATCCGGAATACACACCAAGAGGTCTTTGTAGTATGTGCTGTTGTCACAGTTTGCAGGAAGCACCTTTTTGTTATGCTGCTTATTGTATCTTATCTGGCCATTAATATATACCTCTCGTAATGGTTCTGCGTTTTTCTTGTTCCATTCCCCAAGCCTTTTTTCCATTGCATCGTGAGTCCAGCCTACGCTGCCGAGGAAATTGACCAAAATGAATAGCGCCCTTTTTTTGCCGTCTTCTAATCCTTCCAGGATCTTTTGGATGCATGGGGGAAATAGTGCTTCTGGTACTGCTTCCTCTAGCTCCTGATAGGTCTGCTGCGGTTCCTGCTTTTCTTCTGTCTTTTTTGATGCGATGGCAGACTCAAGAAGAGCAGCTGCCTCTATTTTTGCATCTGTCCTGTCTAAGAATCTCTGTGTGGTTATCACATTCTCTGGCTTTGCAAGCTTCTTGTCAAAGCTCAGCAATTTTTCTCGGTCGATGGGTATAGATGCTAATCCTGACTTTTCATGAAGAGAATAAGGCATCCTATAAAGGTGCCTGCTGGAGATAAGGATCGTATCGACTTCAATTATTGAAAGCGGATTAAATGTGCGATAATATGAATTTGAGCCGCATTTGCACAATGATGGCTTTGAGTTGAACTTTTCCATAAATATGCCGCATTTCTGGCATTTCATATATTCCTGGTCGCTTGCTATCCTTGATTCGCATCTTTTGCAGACGAATTCGGTTGACTCTCTTTTTTCTATCTCTATCTTTGATCCGCAATCTGAGCAGAATTTCTCTGTCAGTTCGTCGATGTCTTTGTTGGTGGATTCTTTAAGTTTGGCAAAGCTGATCTTGAACCTGTTGCCAAAAACAATGTTGCCTTGTTCAGTCACCTTGATATGCTCTTTCTTGATATGGTCTAGAAGGTAAGCGGCCATGTCTCTTGCAGCCTCTGGAAACAGGTCTTTTGTATTGTTTTCGCCGATGGTTTTAGGCAGTGCCTCAAAAGGTATGCCTATATGGAACCCTTTGTTGCCGGAAAATTTAAGGGATATTGAGTTAATCCCCATGTCCTCTAATGACTTGATCAAAAGCCATGTTGTGATCTTAGCCAGCTGCCAATAAGGGCAGTCAATATCGAATACCATGTCCCAGCCGATCCTTAGCTCCTCTACATCTGCTCTTTTCATGTTTGGTGTGATATTTAGCGGGTTACCCCATAATTCTTCTGAGCAATGGAAAGATGTAGCGCCTTGCTTTGCAAGCTCGAATACGTCCCTAGGGTATTTTAAGATGTCTGGGCGTTTTCCAAAGAATTCATTGAATCTTACTGCAACTTCCTTGTTCTGGGCATGCTCGACCATAGCCTTCTGAATATCTTCACGCTGGTAATATTTTAGTGCTGTAATCTTATCTAACATTTTCCCCTTTGGTAAGTAGGCAAATGCTGTTTATAACCTTTTTGGGACAGGTTTAAATATTTGATAATAAACTAATAATCATGAGACCTAAAACTCCTCCGATTGCAGCAGACATCATAATACAATATAGGGGTGGCATAGTACTTATAGATAGAAAGAATCCACCATTTGGTTGGGCAATACCTGGGGGGTTTGTAGATCTTGGAGAGACGGTTGAGGATGCTGCTGTCCGTGAGGCAAAGGAAGAGACAAATCTAGAAATTTCTGAACTTAAGCAGTTTAATACATATTCAGACCCTAAAAGGGATCCAAGGGGGCATACCATCTCCATAGTGTTCACTGCAAAAGGCTCTGGAGAACTGAAAGGCATGGATGATG
>JAHJBD010000196.1 GCA_018813725.1 Nanobdellota archaeon
AAAAGGTCTGCCTGATGAGTTAACCCCAGGTGCAAGGCTTGACATCCAGCCAGATGATCTTGACTGCAGGATAGCGCACCAATCAAGAGATTATAAGAATCCTATCCAGGAAATGTAATCTTAGTTATTTTTTTCCTTGATCCCATAACGCTCTGATATAACTTTGAAATCCTTCTGTTATATGCTTAGAATCAATCCTGAACGCTAATGGACTGATATGCGACCACATCAGTATTGCTGTCTTATCACCATATGCATAGACTGATATTGGCGTAACATAATTCTTTGGTATGAACCTTACTTCAACATAACCATACCCTGCCAATACCTTGGCTCTTTCACGCGCTTCTTTGGTGTCCCTAAATATTAACTTAAGGTTTATTTTCAGCTTTGCTTTGCGCTGATAAAAATTTGCCTGAAAATATGGCAGTATCTTTTTGCCTATACCTGAGCCTCCTATCGCAATGTATTCTTTTATATTGCTCTTAAGAACATCTTCATATATTGTCTTGATACCTTCTTTTCCTTCAAAAAGGTGGACATGCGGCTTTCTTCTCTCAGGGTTTTCAAGCTGGAGCCTCTTTAAGACATCCATCACACCGCCTATCGCCTGCTTTTTCTCCTTAAGTATCTCGTCAAAAGTAGAAGGTGCTGCTGCTCTAAAGAATTTCTTCTTTTCTTGATATATTAGCTGCACTAGCTTTAACTCCATCAGCCTATCTAAAATATCATAGGTTAGTGTTCTTGGAAGATCCGCTTTTATAGAAATATCATATGCTGGTGAAGTTCCAAGCTCTAAGCATGATAGATAGATTTTGGCTTCTTTCTCTGACAATCCAAACTTTTCCAGCGCATTTAGTGCTTTTTGTTCCATCCGCATACATAATCCTCAGCCAATATATAAATTTAATGATTTGTAGTAAATAATTTACAGCATTTCTTTATATTTGATAAACCACTGATAATGCTTGAAATGAAAGCCTTAACTTATACCATAATAGCAGGAAACAGGGCATGCCCAAACGACTGCCCTATCTGTATCTCAAAGATGACACCTGATTATGGCATGGGTTATGAAAGACCGGTTGTCAACTGGAAGCGGTTTCAAGAGGCAACTGTGATCGCCCAGAACCATGGTGCAGAAAATGTCCTCTTTACAGGAAAAGGTGAACCAACATTATATCCTGGCCAGATTACGCAATACCTCCTAAGGCTTTATCAAAAGTCCTTTGACAGAAGAGAGCTTCAGACAGATGGCAGCCTGCTTGCAAAGGGCGGAATGTACAATGATTTCCTTGACGTGTGGGCTGACCTTGGGTTAAACACAGTCGCAGTATCGATCTACCATTATGATCCAGAGG
Source organism: Nanobdellota archaeon (assembly GCA_018813725.1). Lineage (GTDB taxonomy): Archaea > Nanobdellota > Nanobdellia > Woesearchaeales > JAHJBD01 > JAHJBD01. The sequence goes on from JAHJBD010000196.1 coordinate 1,362, forward strand.
TAAATAAGCAGCTTTTCAGACGCAATGAATATTTTGATCTCCCTAAATTATTGGAAAAGGTTCACCAGCGCGACTTAAACACCAGGCTAAGCTGTGTCATGTTACAGGGCCATATGGATAATGTTCCGGCAGTCGAAAATCTGATCCAGTTTGCTAAGAAAAATGGAGTCTTTCAGCTCACATTGAGAAGAGCAGACCGCCCAAGAAAGACATTGGACAGGGTTGTCGCAGACTTTGTCGACCAGAACCGTACCACTGATGAACAGCACGCTGAGATAACAGACTTCATAACAAAACAAGGCAGCTTTTGCTACGACCTTCCTCACGGTGCATCTGTCTATGAGGTAGACGGCCAGAATGTCTGCATAGCAACAGGCCTTACTGCTGCAGAAAGGTATCAGGAAGAGATAAGGCAGCTCATATTCTTTCCTCAAGGCTGGCTTACTACCAGCTGGGAAAACGTACAAGGAGGTAGATTGCTATGAACCTAGAAGCTATAACCACAGTATACAGCTACCGGTTTCCTGAAGTAAGGGAACTCATCGATCAAGTTACAACACCATTTCCCCATGATGTATTTTTATCAGCAACAGAACCTACAGGTGCTTTGGATAATTTTGACCAGCCCATAATAGATAAGGTTGTAGACTTTTATGCAGCCCAGGCTGATCTGGCGCAATTCGGTTTCAGGTATCCAACATCAGGGACAGAAGAAGGCATCAGAGAAGTACTTACCTGGCTCCAGGCTAAGGGTGTAAAGCAGATATATGTACTTAAGGGAGAGTATGAAGGCTACAAAGCAGTTGGTGCAACAAGATGCATGGAAACAGTAGAAGTTCCAGCAGACGTTAATACAAAAACCTTGGCACCAGGATATTTTTTCATCTCCAACCCTTCTGCCAGAGACGGTAATATCCTTCCAAATGATTTTATCAATGATATTTGCGAAGCAGGGCATAAGGTGTTTTATGACATGGCATACCTAGGCTCAACCGCACCGCATGAGTTTGACCTAAGCCATCCAAATATCTTTGCCGCTGTAGTCTCGATGAGCAAGCCCTACGGCCTCTTCTATGACAGGATCGGTTTCACATTTGCAAAAGAAGCAGTACCAGCATTGTACGGCAATAAATGGTTCAAGAGCATCCTTGGCTTGTTGATTGCTGAAAAGATCGTCGATACATTAGAGCCAGACACCTTATACAATCACTACCGGCCAAGACAGGAAGCAATAGTTGCTGGTATTAACGAAGACACAGGACTAGCGCTAAAACCAAGCGACGCATTGCTGCTTGCATACGCAAGAGAAGTTGCACCAGAAGTGCAGCCATTAGTGCAAAGATTTCAGCGTGGAGACGGCTACAGGTTTTGCCTTACACCATATTATAGAAGATTGGAGGGGGGAAGATGATAATAGATGTGTTGGTAGACTGGGGAAAAGCATTCGTTGACAAGAACGGTAGCTTTTACTGTGGTACAACAGAAGGACAAAAAGACACAGCAGCTAGAACTGCAAGAGAGGCAGATACGATCATCTATCTCTCTGATGTACATACAAGAAAAACACCTGAGTTTGTTGTCAATGGCAGCCTGTATCCAGCTCACAACCTTGTAAAAAGAGACTGGTACGATCTTGGAGAATTAGGTGTACAACCTGGCCAGACAGTATCACCAGAACTGACTGATAAGTTGGCAGCTGTGGTTAAAGGAATACCATCCGGCCTAGTAGTTCCAAGGCATGTATACTTTCAATCAGGAGTTCCAGATTTTACCTTGGAAGACATTGAAGAAACCTTTGGTATCAGCAGGCTTGATGAACTACAGTTCCTTGATGGTCAGGTTAATTATGTTATAAATGCCAAGCATTTTTTTGACGGCACACGAACAAGATCGACTCACCGTCTTGGACCACATCCAGGAATACCTGATGATGAATACAATGTGTTTGACCTGCTAAAGGAAAAGTACGGGCCTGGAGAAGGATTGACTATCAACCATACTGGAGTTGTGGCGGGAATCTGCATATATCATACAGCAGCAGGCACAAGACAACTATTTCCAGCAGCAGAAGTCAACATCATATCTGACGGGATAACACACCTGTTAGCAGAACAGTTTGGCTTCTCTGAACAAAGACAGTCAGAACAAGCCATGAGAGGGATGTGCAAACAGCTTGGGATCAACTACATCTCAAGCCAGGAATACCTTGGAGGTGCACATTGAGATTTACTTTTAGATAAACCAAGCGAGGTGGGAATATGGACATTGAACAATATACTGATAAGTATTTTACAAGGACACGGGATATATTAGAACAGCTTAGGATAAATCCGATAGTAAGGTACCAGGTTTTCGCTCGGCAGCCAGGATTGGTTAAAGGTATTGATGAAGCTGTTGGTGTGATAAAAGATACAGTTGGCGATAAAGCAAGGATCTGGGCATTGAGAGAAGGATCACAATATGCATCAAAAGAACCATTGATGAAATTAGAAGGTCATGTCCAGGACCTAGTGGAATTAGAGACAATCTACCTTGGCATAACCTCTGGAGCATTAACCGGATCAGTCGACATGCATGATGTGAGAAGACAGGCAGGAGCGATATATCAGGCTGCACAAGGAAAACCTCTGTTATATTTTGGCGCAAGACACTTCCATTATTCATTGGACCAAGAGATATCAGGGATTTGCGCAGAAGAAGGATTTAAAGGTTGTTCAACAGATGCTGGCGCACAGGCATGGGATACTAAAGGTCAAGGCACGACCCCTCACGCCCTTATACTGTCAATTGCAGCATACATGCAGGAAAACAATATAGTGGGAAACCCAACAGTCGAGGCAGCTGTTGCATTTGACAGATACATAAACCCTGCTGTGCCAAGGATAATACTGATAGACACGTTTAACAGAGAAGTGGATGATTCATTAGCAACAGCAAGGGCTCTACCAACATTATCTGGATTAAGGATCGACACCTGCGGTGAGAATTATGCCCAGGGTATAGCTCGACCCCCACAATTGAGCATTCCACAAAAATACTTAGAGGGAAAAGGTGTCACAGTTCCAGCTGTCTGGGGCTTAAGAAAAGCTATGATCGAAAATGGGTTTCCTAACCTTGAGATAGTCGTATCCTCAGGTTTTAATGCAGAAAAGACAGCTGCATTTGTGGAGGCTGACAGAACTTTTGAACAAACATACAGCCTTCCATTGTTCCACCATATCGGGACTGGCAGCGTAAGTAGGCCAGTGATGACAACCTCAGACATAGTGGCTTATCTAGGTAAGGATGGTTGGACAGAGATGCATAAGGTGGGGAGAGATGAGATAGCTACAGACAGGCTAAAACCAGCCTGACTATCTTTTTTCAAGGACAAGAACCATATTGGTAACAGGCAAAGGCAACCTATCTAAACCTGGAGTGTAAAGCTCTACCTTGTTTTTCCAGCTGTTATCAGCAATCCACTGGCTGGTATATGCCCTGGAAGCATTGCCTGTTTCTACTACTGTAAAGCCTGCCACTACTCCAGCTTGTTTCCATTCGTTAAGGTCCCAGAAGGCAAACTCTTCTTGCAGTTCAGACTGCCAGCACTTATGATAATCTTTCTTTGTCATGAACTCAACAGCGTCCTTAAGTTTTAATGCAAAATATCTTTTCCCATCCTGCTCTACTTCCCTATACTCAATGGGCACCTTATAATCCTGAACAAATCTTTTGAACAATGCATGTGTTGACATTTTATCAAGCGCTTCTGGTGAATTATCTGAGTTATCATTAATACCATCCTCACTGTTACACCACAAGTATACTATTCGATCTTTATCTTCAGGACCTACAACATCACGCATGATAAGCCTTCCACCTTGTCTTGTCTGGTTATATTTTAGGTCAAGATATTTTCTGATAGTATCTTCTCCGCCCCCATAAGACCAAAGCTCATGTCCTGTTGAATTGCAGATTGTTGTATCTATTGAACTATCTTGGAATACACCTTCCATGATGTTTCTCTGATGAACATGAACATAAGAGCCGCCGAAATGCCCAGACCTTATCCGCTCATTAAACCTTGCAACAAACTCTTCAGTCAATTCTATGCCTATAAGGTCAGAGTCTGGGAAATCACGAGCAATCTGGACCAGCAAGGCTCCATCTGCACACCCCTCATCAACAATCTTTCCAGGAACGATGCTGCCTTTGATATCATTGTATTTGACCTGCACTATTCCTGAATTATTCATGCCATAGGCATAAGTATCATAGTCCCTTGTGTCAGTGATGCTTCCTTGTTCATTAAGCAATGGGTCATTGTATAATCTTATCAGCCTGGTTGTAACTTCAGGAAAATCAATTAGGACACTGATTGTTGCTCCAGATAATCTATCGCAGAGCTCCTGGTCTCCAATCCATCCATGTCCAACTTCAGATATCCTTTTGACAAGTTCAACTGGCCTCTCGGCTGAATAAGTTTCAGGATTGACTGATGTAAGCTCAGCAGGAAGTATGCTAAATCCCATATTCCTGTACATTTCAATTACACCTGGCGTAGAACACATAACCATTGTATTATCTGGAGTAAGGATCAACTCTCCTTCTGTCTGTTCTTTGATCTCCTTGAGTGTATACTCAGCAAAATTATCTGTCTGGCCATAATGCGGCACTCCGATAATCCTATGCCCTGCTGGAAATTGGCGAGCAAACCTATCAACACCGATTGCCCTTACATGAAATGGTATGGGGTTATATCTTGAATGATCCTGATTAGAAGAGGTTATTGCGAATACTATTTTATCTAGATTACCTTTAGGTTTTGTTCCTTCCAGCATATCCAACTGATCAACAGGAGAACCTAAAACCTCGGATAGATATTCTTGTTGAAACTTTGTCTGTAACAGATGTCGTCCAGGAAATAGTATATTAGCCATATCTATACTGATTATTTTGGTTAATTTATAAACCTTATTAATTTAACTACTATGTGGTGGATAATTATCTCCAAAAACTTATAAATCCATAGCAATTATTATTCTATCATGGAACAAATCAACACTGAATACTTGATCATAGGATCTGGACTTGCAGGTTTAAGGGCTGCGATAGAATTAAGCAGAGCAGGCAAAAGACCAACTATCGTCACAAAATCTAAGATTGAAGACGCAAACACATTCTATGCACAAGGCGGTGCAGCTGCAGTAGACCCTGCCAGAGTTGAAACAGGAAATGATGATTACCAATCACATGTGGATAATACCTTGACAGCAGGTGCTGGACTATGTGACCCTGCTGTGGTTGACACTTTCGTCAAAAGAGCATTTCCAGATGCGATAAAGTTCCTTATCGATGCAGGCGTTGACTTCACAAGAAATGACGGATCTTATCCATATCATCTTGGCCAGGAAGGAGGCCATGATCATCCAAGAGTATTTTGTGTTGGGGATTACACAGGCCAGGCAATAGAAGAGACCTTGGCTGAGATAGTAAGACAAGATCCAAACATCACAGTTCTCGAAAATCATACTGCAATTAACCTGATTACCCATAACCAATTTGCAGACTTTGAATCAGATATTGACAGATGTCTTGGTGCTTATGTTCTTGATAGAGAAACAGGAAAAGTGAGGACATTCAGCGCTGATACAACAATCTTAGCTACAGGCGGTGTTGGCAGAGCCTTTTTGTACACAAGCAACCCAGAAAATGCTACTGGTGATGGTATCGCTATGGCTTATCGCGCAGGTGCAGTTATTGCAAACATGGAATTCTTTCAATTTCATCCGACTGTATTATATGAAGCAAATCCAGAAAATCCGTCAGAAAGAAGATTTTTGCTTACAGAAGCATTTAGAGGGGAAGAGACAGGAGCAATATTGACCTTGACCCGAGATTCTCTTGAAGACTTTGTTTTAAGATATGACCCAAGAGGCTCTCATGCAACAAGAGATATTGTGGCTAGGGCGATTGACACAGAGATTAAGAAAAGAGGGATTCAACACGTTTGGCTAAATGCGACTCCTGCAGCAACTGGTAAATCTCCTGAATATATTAAAGCGCATTTTCCTAAGATATATGCACATTGTCTTTCAAGGGGTATTGATATCACCAAGGAACCTATGCCAGCAATTCCAGCAGCCCACTACACTTGTGGTGGTATAATTGTTGATACGTTTGGCAGGACAACCCTCAACGGTTTGTATGCTATCGGCGAAACATCATACACTGGATTGATGGGTGCTAATAGGCTTGCTTCCAATTCTTTGCCAGAAGCAGCACTTTATGGGAAGCTCGCTGTCGAGCATGCTCTAGACAATTCTGTACAACATGGTGAAAGGCTTAGGCCATGGCAGTATGGAAATATTGACAAGGCAGCAGACCAGGCAACACTGAACCAGTTCTGGGATAATACAAGAAGGACCATGATGACATTATGCGGTATTGACCGGAACGAAGAAAGGCTTAGAGGCTGCCTTGGTGCATTAGACGGATTTGATACAACAGTCGATGATATCTATCAGGACTTTCATCCAACCCATGAGATTATTGAGCTAAGAAACCTCCTTTTGGTATCAAAACTTATCACAGATTCCGCACTATCTCGCAAGGAAAGCAGAGGTGGGCATTTCAGATCAGATTTTCCAGATCCAGATGACAGGTATAATTTTCCTACATTGACGCACAGGGATGTTGGGATTTATCGATTAAGATGAAAGTTTTCCTTGTATACAAAAGAAGTCAGCATGATATCTACATCGAACATGACAATCCTCGGCTAAACTGGTTTATTGAGAGGCATGCTAAGAGGTATTCTGAAAGTGCTGATCAACAACACCGGACATTAGATGCTGTTATCAAGGAATTAGGTCATCAGGGTATATCTTACGAAGCAGTTTGGAGAGGCGATATCAAAGGACAGATCGCTGGTGTGGATGCAGTTGTGGTTGTGGGTGGAGATGGTACTTTTCTTGAAGCAGCACGTTACTGTAAAGGAATACCCATGGTTGGTGTCAATTCCGACAGTCGACCAGGCGGCAGCCAAGGGTTCTTCAGCTATTTTAGTATCGATAACCTAGCTGACTTTGGAAGATTTGTAGATGGACAACTGCCTGTAACCCGAATGGACAGGTTAAGGGCAGAGTTGACAGATATGTTTCTTGACAAGACCATTGTTCATGACCCTTTATTATCTGATGTCTCGATTGCGCCGATGCCAAATGATGTGGTAAAATACATTATTAGAGCAGGTACGCATGAAGAAGAGCAGACATCTGATGGTTATATCCTGGCTTTGCCTCAATCATCATGGCCTATATACACCTACCATGGAGCAATTCTGCCTATCGGTCAGGGTTATCTGCAGGGTGTAACAAGGGGCATTGCAGGAGACAGGTTTAGACAGCATTATGATGTGATTGTTGCAAAATTTCCATTTGAGGTTGAATCACTTTCAAGGGAAGCAGTAATATCCTTTGACGGCAAACACAAAAGCCATGATTTTGGCCATGGTAAAACAGTTACAGTATCTATCTCCAAGCAACCATTAGATATTATAGGGTTTGATGATGCAAGGCGGCTAAAAGAATATGCAGTCAAGAGGGAGCCTAGAGTTTTGTCAATATCTCAACATTCTCCCCGATATAAAGGGAATGCTCAGCCTGGCTGACAAGGCCGTTCTGTCTTTCGACAAGAGGAGGATATTCTTTCAGAACTTCCAATTGTTTTAATTTGTTGAGCGCAAACCTTACCTGAGCTTCAGAATGATTCTTTGTAAGCCACCTTGTTGTGAACGGC
>JAHJBD010000197.1 GCA_018813725.1 Nanobdellota archaeon
AAAGTGATAGAAAGATACAATGAAAATAAAAAACTGGCTAGTGGAGAGAAAAAAGCACTATATACCTCAATAAATAAGAAAATGAAAGCCTTGGAATCGATAAGAATAGAGAAAGATAATGAGTTTTTTATTAATGGTGCTGATAAGATAATTCCAATAAGGTTGAAAGAAGCAAAACAATTGATTGAAGAATACTCAAAAAAATATGATAAAGTCTTTATCAGCGGTTCTTTCCTATTCTCAAAAGAATACAATGATATCGATATATTCATAGTGAGGGATAAAAAATATGACGAGAAATGGGAAGATAACAGGCACTTGATCTGGTTAACAGAAAAGCGCCTTCAAAATCCAGTATTTCAGTCAGCTGCTTTGATCTCAGTGTCGAACTTCATTATCCCTAATAAAATTAAACAAAGACCTATCAAGCTCGGTGAGTTCATGTCATCTTATCATGAAGCAGTTATTGAGATAAGGGGTAATCAAGATCTGGATCTTACCCGGTATATTGTGTTCACATACTACCTTAAGATTAAAGGCCGGCTGTTAGATGGTTCAGAGCTGAAGAGGATCATAAGATATCTCACACTGGATGAATTAGATGGTATGGTCAAGGAAATATTAAATCAGCAATATTCAGAAAAATACTTATATGTTGAGATCCATAATTACATTAAAGCATTAAAGGATGCCATAAAAACCGAGAGACCAAATGAACATCTTATCCGTTGCATGAATACTTATGAGGAATTGATCTATGGAAAGCAAAGAACTAAGGCAGAAGCTCATTGAAATCTTTGGGCAGCAGATAATATTTAATAAAGAATTTGACAGTTATGCTTCCCGCTTAAAAGAGGGTATGCTCTCTGATCTTGTGGAATGGTGCATAAATTGCAAGGAGCAGAGAGTTGATGGTTCACAGCCAAAGAGGGAAGAATACAGGCATCTTTTTGTGTTTTTTAGAAAGATAGGTTCGAATGTCAGGGCTACGCTTATTAAGGTCAAAAATAGTGATTTTATCGAGATAAGGCTTGAGAATCATAAGTGTTATGATGATACTAGGATCGAATTCGGTTATAAGAAGAGTTCTTATTATGCGAGTTAAATTGATCAGATGCTATACCAGCAGGCTTTAATACCAATAAGTGCATGCCAAACAGGTCAGGATCATCGATGGAATCTGGTCTGATCAACATATCTTCAGAAAGGTGTAAGTTTGCAGCCGCCAGTTGATCGACCAGGATCCTTAAGCATACTTTATGTTCTCCATCATCAGCTAATTCGTATGTTTGCTGCTCTAACATCAGCAGCTCTGGATATCCTTCAAATAAAGAAAATCTGTATCTATGAAATCTTTCTACAGAGCTTGCTTTTTGTGATTCGTCATCATAATGAGGAAGGAAATAATCTAACAATACTATCGCACCTTGTCTAGTTATGTTTCTTCTGAGATTTGCCAAGGTCCTTTGTTTATCGTCATCTGAGATATGGTGGTAGACAAACCTTCCTACAATCAAGTCAACCTGTTCATCTAAGGTATCTTGAGTTGCGTCAAATATTCTATATTCAGCTTTATCAGTTCCTATCTTTCTTTGCGTATAATCCAGAAATACATTGTCAACATCTGTAATCATTACCCTCTCTGCTAGAGAAACCATGCCCTGTGAAATTACACCTGTACCGCAGCCTATCTCACAGATGCTTTTTGGCTGTAATCTTTGGATAGAATCGAAAAGGGCTTGATTTCCATAAGAATCTACAGTCATCCTTGCCATAAGCTGATCATATGCTTGTGGATTGGTCAGATAATCGCCTGTCATTTCCTATTAATCTGCCTTTCAGTTTCTAAATATAACTCTGTTGGTGTTATCCCACTGTCCTGTCTTGGAGGGCAGATATAGCCTTTAGTTTGGTATATCTTTCTCTTTTTATGGTTTAGCCATATCTCTTTCAGGCTGCTATTTCTAATACTACCCAGGTTTTCAAAGAAACCAGGGCATGAATATACTTCTCCTTTAACATTGATATATAATCCGTTTCCTAACTGGGTGCAGCAAAGGCCGCCAATAAAGGGAGAAATCCTGTCAAAAGGGATATCGTATTCAATATTTTGTCGATATATTCCTAGGTACAATTGCCGTTTTTGCTCTATGGTTAAATCTATCGAGTTGCCGTTAGCTTTTGTAAGGTAGTATAGCCCGCAAGGCATAGAAGTGACCATATCTGAGTATATATTCAGATAATATTTTAATCTGTCAATGTCCGTCAATTCATTGTAATTATGGATATTAACCTGAACCTCAAAACCGAGCCTTGTGGGTGTTTCGTTGGTAAATCCCCTCTTTATTAGTTTGATGAGTACCTTGTTCCTGCTTTCTGTAAAGCCTGGCCTGTGGACCAGCGAGTCCATAACTTCTTTACGAAAGCTGTCTGCTTTTATAAAAATAGTGTGGTTGTTCTCGTACAGATAATCGATTATCTCGTCAGGAGTCATGCCATGCAGCCTCTTTGTCTTTTCTTCATCGTCCAGTACGTATCCTGCTGTGAATAATACTGCTTTTATCCCCTTGTCAGTCAGGTATCTTAGTGCCGGCATAAACTCTTTCTCTTCAAAAAACTCACCAGCACCTATCAATTTGACTGCCTTAACACCCATATCAGCTGCCTGATCAATAAGATTTTTCCATTCATCAAGTGTAAAATCTCCATTAGGAGTTACGTCTCTCTTGTCATCTGTCCTATAACAATAATCGCACCTTAAGCCGCACTTGCTTCCAAATTCCAGATCTAAAATCATCAATTGATCGCTTGAATAAGATTGCTTAACCTTGTCATTCGGGAACCACCAATGTTTGATGCCATTCACAAATGTATCTCCAAAATCTTTTCGTGAAGGGTATCCCTTATTTATGAAAGGCAGAAATAGGTCTGCGATCTCTTTGTTTTGGAATATCTGCTTTGCTGCCATTATAGGTAGGATTCGTTATGCCCCTAATAATGTTTATATTAAATTTTAACCAAAATAATCATAAAATTTATAAATTAATGTATGTTATAGTTAAATTTATGTCACTAAATAATTTTAGGCTAGATAAGATTGATGCCAAGATATTGGCTGAACTGGACAAGAACTCAAAAATCCCGTTTTCCAGTCTAGCTAAGAAACTGAAGATATCAAGAGAAATTGTTAAGTACAGGATAAAAAAATTGGTGAATCAAGGAATAATAAGAAGTTTCACCACAATGATAAACCCTGCAAAACTAGGGTACATGATCTATAAAGTTTACCTTAAATTCCAGAATTTGCCCAATGAACTAAAGCTGATCGAATACTTACTTATGCATAAGAATGTCTTTTGGATTGCAAAATGCGACGGCGCTTTTGATATGATATTTGGTATTTATGTGGATAATCTGGTTGCGTTTGATAATCTCCTTCTTGATTTTATGGGACATTTTAGCCAGAACATCTTATCAAGGCATATCAGCAATTCTGTCTATGTTGATATATATAGGAGGAATTACCTTGGTAATCAAGAGAGCAAGGCAACATATTGGGGTGGAAACCCTCTAAAAGGGAAATTAGACCCTATTATGAAGGATATCTTGAAGACTATAGCGGAAAATTCAAGGACCACAATTGTTGAATTGTCTAATAAACTAAGTTCTGATCCGAGAACAATTATCTCTAAGATAAAAGAGATGGAAAAAAGAAAAATAATACTTGGATACAGGATACTGATAGACCTGAAGAAGATAAGAAAAGAAAGTTTTAAGGCAATCGTTTACTTCAAAACATCACTCCGGGTAAGGAAGGATCGTTTAAGCAGTATTGCAAACAAAATCCTTATATCTGCTATTATATCAGAAATATTGCGGAATGGGACGTAGAGCTTGACATAGAAATTGGCAGTTATGAAGAGTACAATAAACTGATAAAGGATATGAAAGAAAAATTTGGCGATATAATCAGAACAATTGAGACAGTATTTATATCTGAAGAGATGAAAGGCGAGTTAAATATAGTGCAGAATATGGAATAAAGGCTTAGTCTGTTACGGGAGTATTCTTCGGTATAGCTTCAACCCAGGTTAAAACCTAAGTAATGTATTTATATATGTTATACATAACTTCAATAATAACATCAAAGGTGTTTAGAAATCATAGATTTCTGGCACCTAAAAAATAAAATTTTTTAAGGTGATAGATATGAAACAAATAATCGGAATAATGCTTATTATTTTTGCACTAGCAGGGTGCGCTAGCCAGATACAGCCAGGCGGTGATATCTATACTCCTGGAGCTGGCACTGATGGTTCAGGCTCTGCGCTTGATTCTGGTATCAAGAAGTTCTCCTCAACTGAGGAATTAACTGACTACCTTACCAACTCTATGGTTAACACGGCTTCATATGGCGGAGCTATGTTTGGTAGAGGGGTTATGATGGAGTCCATGGCTATGGACACTGCTGCTGCGCCTATGGCATCTGGTATGGTGAAATCTGCAGCTGAAACATCTGCTGCTGATTATTCAGAAACAAATGTGCAGGTACAAGGTGTTGATGAGGCAGATTTTGTCAAGAATGACGGTAAATACATATATACCATTTCTGGAAACAAACTAGTTATTGTAAATGCTTTTCCTGCAGAGGATGCGAAGATTGTTTTTGAGGATGAGATTTCTGGAAATCCAAGAAGCCTTTTTGTAAATGGTGATAAACTTGTGCTATTTGTTGATGATTGGGAAGATAAGGATACAATATCCCCTTATGATTATGTTCCAAGGTCAAGGTCTGTTTCTGTTACAAGGGTTTTTGTCTATGACATTTCAAATAGAGAGAAGCCTGAGGTTGTACAGGAGTATGATGTGAGCGGTAATTATTTTGAAGCTAGGATGATAGATGATTATGTCTATTTTGTAGCTCGTGATAATCTGTATTTCCAGCCTGGATTGATTGATGTTCCGATGATCAGGACTGAAAGTGCATTGATCAAACCAGATATATATTATTTTGACAATGCAGAATCTGAGTATGTGTTCCATACAGTTGCAGGGTTTGACATAAATAGGCAGGATATTGATGCAAAATCATATCTTATGGGTTATTCAAATACTATGATGGTATCTTTGGATAACATATACATTGCATATCAAAAGAACCTGCCTTATATTATGTACAGGCAGCAGAACGAGGAAAAGTTCTATACAGTTATTGTGCCACTATTACCTTCAGATATAAGGTCAAAGATAAATCAGATCAAGTCAGATGATCAATTATCATCACAGCAAAAGTGGGATAAGATATCTACTGTGCTTGAAAAGATGTACAATAGCATGGAAAAGGATGAAAAAGAAGCTCTGGTTGAAAAGATATCAAAAGCGATTGAAGATTATGACATCAAGCAGGAGATGGAAAGGAGAAAAACTGTTATCCATAAGATAAACATAAAAGATGGCAAGGTTGATTATGATGGCAGGGGAGAGGTAAATGGGTATCTATTGAACCAGTTCTCTATGGACGAGTTTGATGGTAATCTTAGGGTTGCTACAACCACTTACATCTACACCAGAGATAGTACGATGTACAACAATGTTTATGTGCTTGATCGTGACATGGATGTAATCGGGTCACTTGAGGATATCGCGCCTGATGAAAGGATATACTCAACAAGGTTTATCGGTGACAGGCTCTATATGGTGACATTCAAAAATATTGATCCGTTCTTTGTGATTGATCTAAGCGATGCAACAGAACCTACCGTATTGGGAGAACTCAAGATACCTGGATATTCAGATTATCTTCACCCATATGACGAGAACCACATCATAGGTATAGGAAAAGAGACAGAAGGCAATGAATGGGGCGGAGTTTCGACAAAAGGCCTGAAGATTGCACTTTTTGATGTGTCAGATGTTACATCTCCAAAAGTTGTGGCAAAGATAGAGATAGGCGAGCAAGGGACTGACTCTGAGGCTTTGAATGAACATAAGGCGTTCCTTTTTGATAAAGAGAAGAACCTTTTGGTCCTTCCAGTACGTGAGGTCAGGGAAAGGGTGTATGACAGCTACAGAGGATATTACAAATGGGATGTTTGGCAGGGCGCTTATGTATTTGACATTACATCAGACGATATCTCTGTAAGAGGCAAGGTTGAGCATGATGAAGGCGAGGATGATCATTATTGGGGCTCTCCTTGGGCTGTAAGAAGGTCATTATATATGGATGATGTCCTTTATACCATATCAGCTGATAAGATCAAGATGAGTGATCTTGATACAGTTGATGAAATAAATGAGGTAGAATTGCCGTACACAGGATATTATCCTGTGTATTATTAGAAAGCTTTTTATTCTTCTTTTTTTATAATTGTTTTGTATGGTGCAAGGGCTTAAGGATCAGGTCATCCGAGATATAGAACTCTTGTCAGCTAAGGCTGGAGAAGAGATAACTAACATGAATGGGTTCTTTACTCTTGAGACCAGAAAACGCGAGATTTTGCATAATGCCTAATTGTCTAGACACCTCATCAATAGCTCGCTTTTGTACAATTCCTACCTCAAATTTGATATTAATTAATCCTTCTAATTGCAGGCATTTAGCAACACGTTGCATCATTGTATTTAATCCAGAGGGATGAATAACCATAACAAATGCTCTTTCGTCAACACATTTCATTACTCGTTCTATTGTATCCATGTTCAGTCTTGATATTCTTGAGTATTTATACCTTTCTAAAAAAGAAATTTTTTTAATAAGTGAAAAATAATTTTTAACAAACTTTATATACTTTTTATTTTATTCTTTTCTTATGCTGATAATCATAACGATAATTGTATTGATAGGGCTTTTGATAGGCTCTTACACTGACCTTAAGACACGCGAGGTTCCTGACTGGCTTAATTTTGCTCTTGTTGCCTGCGGTTTTGGCATTAATGCGATATATTCAGCAGTTTACTGGGATTACACGTATATCCTTAATTCTGTTGCAGGTTTTGCTGCGTTTTTCCTTTTCGCTATACTTATGTATTACACTGGCCAATGGGGTGGCGGGGATTCAAAGATGATCATGGGCCTTGGTGCTCTTATCGGTTTTGATGTGATGCTTCGCGGAGTACCATTTGCGCTTGGGTTATTGTTTAACATATTGATAGTTGGAGCAGCTTACGGACTTTTTTGGAGTGTTGTGCTTGTGGTGAGAAACTGGAAAAGGTTTGCTAAAGAGATGAAGAAACTTTTAACCAAATATGGCACATCAAGGAAAATAATCCTTTTACTTGCGATGTTATTTTTAGTCGGTACTTTTTTTGGAGATTTCTCATTTAAGGTTTCGTCAGCAACATTGGCGATAAGCTTGTTATGTGTCTACTATCTGTTTGTATCTATCAAAGCAATTGAGAATGTCTGTATGCTTAAGCTTGTCACACCAGATAAGCTTACTGAAGGCGACTGGATAGCTAAGGATGTTAAGGTTATGGGGGAGAGGATAACTGGTCCTAAAGACCTTGGCATAAGCATGAAGAATATCAAGAAGCTTAGAAAGCTGTATAAGCTTGGGAAGGTTAAGAAGATACTAATCAAGGAAGGAATACCTTTTGTGCCTTCGTTTCTTATCGCGTTTTTAGTAACTTTGATCTTTGGTAATCTTGTGATGTTATTTCTTTGAGTTTGTTGATATTTATCTTTTTGATATCTCTCTATAGATAGATATACTTCTATGGAAGTATATGGAATTATTATTAATTATTAAAAAATACAAAGATTTAAATAGAAGTATTATCCTAAATATGGTTAAATGTCAAAAAAGAAGGTGACGTTAAGCATAGAGTCTTCTGTTTATGATAGATATAGGAAGCATTGCGAAGAGAACGCGATAATGCTTTCAAAAAAGATTGAGCTTTTTATGAAAAAAGAGATGGAGAAAAATGAAGAATAAAATATTGTGGCTAATAACAATATTCTTATTGATCTCATTGATCATCATAGTTTATGCTGAGGAAAGAGATTCTGATCTTGATGGCATAACTGACTCAAAAGACCGTTATCCATATGATTATGATAATGATGGC
>JAHJBD010000198.1 GCA_018813725.1 Nanobdellota archaeon
ATGATATAAAATGCAAAAACAATATGATGTATACGGAATTGGAAGCGCTTTGATGGATTTCCTTATAGAAGCTGATGAAGAGCTGCTCAAGCAGTTTAACCTTATAAAAGGGAATATGCACCTTATAGACGAGCAGCAATCTGTGGAGTTTATGAAAAAGGTCAAGGAGTATAACATGAAGATAGCTCCTGGCGGTTCGTCAGCCAACACTCTAGCAGGGATTTCGCAGCTTGGAGGCAAGGTTGTTTTCTGCGGTAAGGTAGGAGATGACGAGAACGGCTACCTTTATGAGAAAAAGACAGTTGAAAGTAACATCAAGTCAAACATATCTAAAGGTAATGTTATCACGGGCCACACAATCACGTTTATCACGCCTGACAGTGAGAGGACTTTTGCAACCCACCTTGGAGCTGCGATGCAGCTTACTAAGGAAGATCTTTTTGAAGAGGATATTAAGGATAGCAAGATACTGCATGTTGAAGGCTATCAGCTTGAAGACCCAAACCTTAGGGCAACTACACTGCATGCGATGAGCATTGCTAAGGCAAACAATACAAAGATATCGATCGATCTTGCTGACCCTGCGCTAGTCTCAAGGAATAAGGATGACCTAAAAAGTATTGTCACAGAATATGCTGACATTGTCTTTGCCAATGAAGAAGAGGCAAAAGCTTTTACTGGTAAAGATGGTGAAGCAGCGCTTATAATCATAGCTAAGATGGCTGAGATTGCCATTGTGAAGCTTGGTGCAAAAGGTTCATGGATACAGAAAGGACCTGAGAAGACATTCATTGCAGCTCACAAGGTTAATGCTGTTGATACCACAGGAGCAGGAGACATGTTTGCTGCTGGATTTTTGTACGGATACAGCAAGGATATGGACCTTGAACAGTGCGGCAAGATAGGATCATATATCGCTTCACTTGTTGTCTCACAGATAGGAGCAAGGCTTGATACAATTCCTACTGATTTTTTGAAGAACTTATGATAAAAGATAATATTACTGCAATAAGGAAAGAGTTGCCTAAAAGTGTGATTATCCTTGCTGCAACAAAGAAAAGGACTGTTTCTGAGGTCAATGAGGCTATTTCTTATGGGATTGATACGATAGGGGAGAACTATGTGCAGGAAGCTAAGGAGAAGTTTAAAGCGCTTAAAGGAAGGGTTAAGATACATTGCATCGGACATCTTCAGACAAACAAGGTTAAAGATGCTGTTCTTATTTTTGACTTGATTGAGACAGTGGATTCCCTTAAGATTGCAAGAGAGATTGATAAACGTTCTAGTAAGGTAATGCCGATACTCATAGAGGTCAATTCTGGAAAAGAGGAAAATAAGGGTGGGTGTATGCCTGAAGATGTTCTTGAGCTTGTTAAAGATGTATCTAAGCTAAAGAATCTAAAAGTAAAGGGGCTTATGACAATGGCACCTAATGTTAAGGATGTAAGGCCTTATTTCAAGCTGACAAAAGATCTGTTTGATAAGATAAAGAACCTTAAGATACCTAATGTTGATATGGAAATCTTGTCTATGGGCATGTCTGATTCTTATAAAGTTGCAGCTCAAGAAGGCGCTAATCTCGTAAGGATAGGCACTGGAATTTTTGGTTCAAGATAAAATAAAGAAAAAGCCGGGATCTCTTGGAGAAAACATCTCATTGGGGGTGTTAAGCAAGGAATCCCAGCCCAAAAATGTGATTATAGCTCTTCTTTGATATTTGCTGTTGCGACCATCGTCAAGGTCGTAATGATTGATTGTTCTTTTCTGAACTTAATTATGAAATCATTAAACTCATTTACATCGCTAAACTTCATCTTAAGCATGACATCGTATTCGCCTGTGACGCCGAAGACCTCTTTTACATGATCATCGGCCACAATCTTGTCAAGCATTGCAGATGGCTTGGTCTTGATAAGCACAAAGACAATAAAGCTTTCTTCAACTGCCTGGTTATTGAGCTTAATGGTGAACTTTTCGATAACGCCATCTTTCCTTAACTTCTGGATGCGTTGATGGACAGTGCTTGGCCTTATACCTGTCTTTTTTGCAATGTCCCTTATCGAGAGCCTGGCATCATGCTTTAGCAGCTTTAGTATGCCTTGATCTTTTGGGTCAACTTTCATAAAAATTTGTTGTCTAACTTATATATAAATTTTTTGGAAAATGTCCACTTTTTAATTGATTTTTAGGACATAATAGTGTTTTTTACCACTAAAATATATAAACAGAGTATGGATACTTTTTATCAGGTGATAACATGGATGCAACTGAAAATTACAAAGTAAAAGACTTGGCTCTGGCTGAATTTGGCAGAAAAGAGATGGATATAGCTGAAAAAGAGATGCCTGGGCTTATGGCAACCAGGAAAAAGTATGGACCTTCAAAGCCACTTAAGGGTGCAAGGATAATGGGGTCACTTCATATGACAATCCAGACTGCTGTATTGATAGAGACATTAGTGGAGTTAGGCGCTCAAGTAAGGTGGGCTTCATGCAACATATTCTCAACACAAGACCACGCAGCAGCAGCAATAGCAAAGGCTGGAATACCAGTGTTTGCATGGAAAGGTGAAACACTGAAAGAATATTGGTGGTGCACCATGAAGGCGCTTGACTTTGGTGACTGGAAAGGGCCGAACATGATCGTTGATGACGGAGGGGATGCAACCTTGATGATACACAAAGGTGTTGAGATCGAGAAAGATCCAACTATCTTGCAGAAAGATTATTCTTCTGAAGGTGAAGATTATATAGAATTGATGGCATGCTTAAAAGAGTTATATGCAAAGAAAAAAGATTGCTGGACAAATGTTGCAAAAGAAATCAAGGGAGTTTCTGAAGAGACTACAACTGGTGTCCATAGGCTTTACCAGATGTTAAAAGAAGGAAAATTACTTTTCCCTGCAATGAATGTAAATGATTCTGTTACAAAATCAAAGTTTGATAATATCTATGGATGCAGGCACTCGCTTACTGACGGCATCAAAAGAGCTATGGATGTATTGATATCTGGGAAAACAGTGATGGTATGCGGATTTGGTGATGTTGGAAAAGGTTCTGCTGAAGCATTGAAGAATGAGAGAGCAAGAGTGATGGTCTCTGAGATAGATCC
The DNA here is from genome assembly GCA_018813725.1 of Nanobdellota archaeon. Lineage (GTDB taxonomy): Archaea > Nanobdellota > Nanobdellia > Woesearchaeales > JAHJBD01 > JAHJBD01. The sequence continues at coordinate 3,112 of JAHJBD010000198.1, forward strand.
AATATGCGCTCTCCAAGCATGCATGGCTGGTTATAGGGTATGTACTGTAGAGGATGCATTGCCTGAAGCAGATATATATGTGACTACAACTGGAAACTCAGACATAATAACTGCAGAGCATATGAGCAAGATGAAAGACCAGGCAATAGTCTGCAACATAGGACATTTTGATAATGAGATACAAGTTGCTGCTTTGGAAAAGTGGCCAGGTGTAAAGAAACAAGAGATCAAAGGAAGTGAATGTCCAGTGCATAGGTATACGTTCCCTGATGGACACTCTATATATCTATTGGCTCAAGGACGTCTGATCAACCTAGGATGTGCTACAGGACATCCATCGTTTGTCATGAGCAACTCTTTTACTAACCAGACTCTTGCTCAGATAGAGCTTTGGACAAAAGAGCACAAGGTTGGAGTATACATGCTTCCAAAAGACCTAGATGAAGAGGTTGCACGATTGCACCTTGAAAAACTTGGGGCTAAATTGACCAAGCTAACAATTAAACAAGCTGAGTATATAGGTGTAAAGGTTGAAGGGCCGTATAAGTCTGAGCATTATCGTTATTAGACAACACTATTAGAAATATTTTTATATACATTTTTTTTCTTTATTGATATGGTAAGACAACCGATAGTCTCTGGGCAATTCTATGAAGCTTATCCTGACAGGCTGAAAGATCAGATAAAGTGGTGTTTTCAGCATGAATTAGGACCAGGTTTACCTGGCAAAGGGGATAAGAAGATAATAGCAGTAATATGCCCTCATGCAGGTTATTCTTTCTCAGGCCCGTGCGCTGCTCACAGCTACAAACAGATTGCAGGATCAGAGGCTGACAGTTATATTATCTTAGGGATAAGCCATCAGGGATATGGAAGCTGTGTTTCTTTAGATGATTGGGAAACTCCTTTAGGTGTTGTTAAGAATGATACTGAATTAGTAAAAATGCTTATGGATAATTCTGGGCTAAAGAAGAATGAAAAGGCACATTCGCATGAGCATTCGATTGAGGTTCAGCTTCCATTCTTGCAGTATGTTCAGAAAGAGCCAAAGATAGTACCTGTCATAATATCTGAAGACATTGATATTGAAGGATTTGCAAAAGCAGTTATTAAGACAATAAAAGACTCTGGAAAAAAGATTATAATAATCGTGTCTGGTGATTTTACGCATTATGGGATAAATTATGGGTTTATGCCTTTTTCAGACAATGTTAAAGAAAATCTAAAGAAACTGGATATGGGTGCTTTCAAATTCATAGAGAAGCTGGATTATTTTCACTTTCTGGATTATATCGATAAGACTAGAGCTACAATCTGCGGAAGGTTGCCTATTGCAGCTATTTGTTCTATCAGTAAGTTATTGAAAGCTAGTGAGGTCAAGTTACTTAAATATTATACATCTGGAGATATAACAGATGATTACACTTCAGCTGTTGGCTATGCTTCTATACTGATCAGATGATCACCTATTAGCTGATGGATTTTTTAGCAATCTCTTTTTTCTTCTGTTGAAGAGAATAAAGAATATCAATAACAAGATTAGCAATATGCTGCCAATAATCAGTATCACCTTATTGATATCTGTTGGTTCTTTTGTGGCTGCTTGCTGTGCAGATTGCACTATCTCAGTTGATTGTGTTGTTGGCTGTGATACCGGCTCAACTGCTGGCTGAATTTCTGGTGTGGGTGTTGCTGCCGCCGCGCTGGTTGTAAGCTCAATCACTCCGGGTTCTGAACCTGTAAACTGGTATTCTATATTAAATGTGCATGGCCCTCCAGTATCCGGCATTTTAATATTGTATTCCTTGGTCTGGTCTGCGCTGACCTCATCAAGCAAAAAGCCGCTTATTTCAGCTTCGCTGTTCTCTTTCCTTACACACCCGCCTTGCATCGCAATATCATACGCGACAAACCATTTGGCGTTCGGAACCTCTGCAGTCTTAAGTACGAGCTTGACATCACTGCCAGGCGCAGGGTTTTGTGGAGTAATCTCTGAATTTAAGCTTGCGGCAAATGCTGTCGATGCTAATACAATTAAAAATAAGGGTATCAATAAATATTTCATTTTATCCTCCTGCCCATATGTTGGCATAATTGATCAATACGGCTTTTGTAAGCCTGCCTTCTGCCCACATATTTGCGTAATTTATCAATTGTTCTTTTGTAACTGATGATGCATAATGGTATATCATCCGGGTTGTAACATAAGCCCTGCCGCTTTTGATATTATCCAGCGACAGATACAAGTCATCAATACCATCTCCATCAAGATCAACATAGCTGTATTCACCAATAGCTAAGGTTATTGTCTGCTCTTTTGACGCAATCAATAAGGCAACACTATCACTTTTTACAGAAGTTGCCTTAATCGTATGTAACATACCATTAAAAGCAAATTTCAGCATATTGCCTTGCTTAAGCCTTGATTGTGTTGGTGTATTTGTAAATGAAATTGAATAAATGCCCAAGATAGTACTTCCACCTCCTCCGCCCCCTCCGCCGGTTGATCCCCCGCCTGAAGGAGCTGAACCGAACAGCCCGAACAAGCTGAAATGCGTCGCATTTGCCCATACATAATCTGATGCCTGATCCACGCCCTGATTTGGTTCAAGCTGCCAATCGGCTGCAGTTGTATTGTAGTAATACATCTTCAATGTTGATTCGTCTATGTTTGCTGCGGTCAATTCTGCTTGTGTATAATACAACTTGATCAGTGCCCAAGTTAAATTATTTCCTGTATTATTATCAACTTCAATGTCTATTGCCTTTAAACCTATCAAAGCTGCTGTTGTACCTGCAGAACTAGCTGTACCTGTAGTAACCTTAATAGTGGTTGTAACATCATCTCCAAGGTATAAAGTGATATTGCTGTCTGCTTCAGAGAAATCAAAAGTAACTGACGTATTTTCAGTAATAGCTGTAGTGTTGGTCAACTTTACTGCAACACTGACTGTTGTCGTGTTCAGATTATTGCTTGTATCATTCACAGTTATCAATAAACTGTAAGTTCCAATAGACAAAACAGTGTTGTTTGCCAGATAGCCTGTGGAATTAATCTTGAAATTGGCTGTATCGTTTACAGTATAATCATCAACAGCTGCATTATCAGTTCCGGTTATTTGATACCCAAAGACCTTGCTATAGTTAGTTTCTTGGTTTGTCGGGATTGGATTAAATTGTGGTTTTGTGTTATCTTCAACATCGACCTGATAAATAATTGAATTCACATTATTTGACGAGTCGTTGACAGACACATTTATAATATATGTCTTGACTGTAAGCAAAGTCTTGTTTCGTAATTCTCCACCAAGAGTTATGTTAAAGTTAGTTGTGTCATTGACAAAATACTGGCTGATTGTATTAGTGTCTGTGGCATTAAAATCAATATTAAGATGGTCTATCGCATATTCCAATGTAGCATTTGCCGGAGTCTGGTCCCATGTTGGCGCTGCTGAATCAACTTTGATTGTATAATTAGTGCTGTTGAATGCCGACTTTGCTACAGAATCATTGCACAATACATTCCATACATAATGGCCGTCAGGCAAGGTTAAAGTAACGGTATCTGCTGAGCCTGATGTTGGGGTAGTATTTGTTTCGTTTGCTGTCCAAGCGCCGCTGAAATTACCATATAATGCACACTCGTCCAAACTCATATCTGTTGCAAGATATGTGAATGACACAATGCTGTTTTGCCAGCTGTCATCTGCTGGAGCATTGAGGTTCACTACTGGATCTGTCGTGTCAACTTTTATTGTGTAGTTTGTGCTGTTGAACGCTGAGTTGCCAGATGAAATATTGCACCATACATTCCAGACATAATGGCCGTCCGGCAAAGTTAAAAGCACAGTGTGTGCAGAAGCAGAGGTAACTGTCATGTTTGTCTCATTAGCTGCCCATATACCACTAAAGTTGCCGTACAATGTGCATGCATCCAGATTATCATTTACTCCTATATAAGTAATAGGAACAATGCCATCAGCATCCCAACTATCATCTAAAGGTGAATTGAGATATACTGTTGGAACATTAGTATCGATCTTAATTGTGCGGTTAGTCTCATTAAAAGCAGACTTGCCAAAAGTGTCATTGCATTGTATGTTCCATTTGTAATGGCCGTCTGGTATTAATATAGTGAAAGATCCTGTTGCACTGTCTGCTGCAGACATGTTTGTCTCGTTGGCTGCCCACAAATTGCTGAAATTGCCCCATAATACACAGGCATCAAGATTAGGGTCTGCAGCCTGATAATCAAATGATATCAAACCGTCATTATCCCAGCTGTCATCTGCTGGAGCGCTAAGCTTAACTAAAGGTGCAGTTGTGTCCACTTTTATTGTGCGGTTGGTAATATTAAAGGCCGAGTTTTTGGCTGAATCATTGCAAAGAACATTCCATACATAGTGGCCGTCTGGCAGAGTCAAAAGCACAGTGTGTGCATTGCCATTGGTCACTGTCATATTGGTCTGATTGGCTAACCATGCGCCGCTGAAATTGCCGTACAGTGTGCAGGCATCCAGATTATCATCTATCGCATAATAAGTAAATGGTATTACGCCATCATCATACTCCCAACTGTCATCTGCTGGCTGATAAAGATAGATAACTGGGTCTGTGGTGTCTATTGTTATCGTGATAGCAGTGCTGTTCCCAGTATGCCCTGAACCATCAGTGCAGTTGACTGTGGTGATATACGTGTTATCAGCAAGAATACTGCCGGCTGTAAGAATGGCGTCTGTATCATTGGCTATGGTGGCGCTGTCTACATGAGCACCATTCATATACAAAGTGCAGTTGGAGCTCGCTGACAGGTCTGTGAAATTGAAGCTGACTGAAGGGGTTGTGTCGGTGCTGTTATAAGACGTGTTGTAAACGTTAACTACAGGAGCAGTCCTGTCAACATGGATCGTAATCGTTTCAGTGCTGTTCATGTTGTTTAAAGTGTCGTTTGCGTAGACACGGACAGTGTGCGTATCTTCGATCAGGCTTGACAAGTCAAGGTTAAGGTTCCAGTTGCCGCTGATGTTAGCAGCAGTACGGTTGAAAGGCATTGTGCCGTTGCTGAACTCAAACAGGACAGTGTCAATCTGCAGAGCGCCATTGGTTACAGTAGCATTAAATGCCTGGTCGCCTGAGCTATGGTTAATACCGTCTACAGGGTTGACTATGGTAACAAAAGGGTTGCTAGTATCGACGATTATCGTGATAGCAGTGCTGTTCCCAGTATGCCCTGAACCATCAGTGCAGTTGACTGTGGTGATATACGTGTTATCAGCAAGAATACTGCCGGCTGTAAGAATGGCGTCTGTATCATTGGCTATGGTG
>JAHJBD010000020.1 GCA_018813725.1 Nanobdellota archaeon
AGAATCCCATCTTAGAAGATGCGCAAGCGTACCTGGATCAGTAAGGTCATTTATACCCACAAACCTGATCTTCTTGTCTTTAATACCTGCCCTAAGAACTAACCGCCCTATCCTTCCAAAACCATTTATTGCGACATTAATCATTGAAATCACCTCTTATTTGATAATTATATCCAAGAGCAATAAATGGTGCCAGAAATCTTTGATTTCTTAGCACCATTGATTGCTACATTGATTGCCATGAATATTCACCTCTGTTATAATAATGTAGATTTTGAATCAGCTAGTATAAAAGTTTTGCTATTCATGGAATCTCCTTGTTTAGCTCTTTAACAATCTCCTCTCCGCATCTGCTCCAAAAATCAAGCATTTCTTCTGCTTGCTGGATTGTAGCGCGTAGCCCCCTATAATTGGCATCATGTCTGATCTTTTTGAATCTATCAAGAGAATTCAGTTTCAGTTTATCTTTGATATCAAGATCCTTAAGTGCTTCTATGCTTATCTCATGGTTTGAAGGTTCATAACCCAAAAGCCACCACTTTGCATCACCAAGTTGCCTAACTGATTCATATATCTCTCTGAATATTAAAGTGGCACTGTCATCGTTCAGGTTGATTCCCTTTGCGACCTTGGCATTCACCTGAGCAGAATTTATCATTGACTTGATCTTTTCAGTATCTCTTTGTCTGTTACGGATTATCCCGGATTTAAGCCAGATCCCGATAAATTCTTTCTTCATTTACTGACCTCCAAAAAGCCCCATAATAAGATGCCATTTGCAATATTATTGAAGACGTTAAGATCAATGCTCTTCCGGTTGAATATATGAAGCTGAATCTTCCTTTTGACCATATCTTCAAATTCAGATAATTCTCTAAGCCCTATAATGTTATATTCTTCAGCCTCGTCTGACTCCACTGCAATATCTATATCTGAATTTGACATATCCTCTCCTTTCCTAAAACTACCAAATAGCACTATAGCCTTTGGATTTTTAAAATAATCAACAAGAAATTCAACCATCCCGCTTCCATAGACAAAATTAAGATTATACACTATCTTGCCCCTCACATAAAACCAGTTTGTTTGGTTCGATCTTATTCTCCATATCTTGCTTAGCTTTTCGATAGTGACCAATCCTGCTGCATGGAATTCTTCAAGGATATTTCCTATGTTTGCTTTTGCCACCCCAGCTTCTCTTGCTAAGTCGCTAAGGCTGAATTCTTTTTCCGGATATCTAAATAAGACTTCAACAATCTTATTTTTTGCAGTTTCCCCATATAACTTAAGGTAGTTTTTATGAACAGTTGGTTTTATCATAGAACATATGTTATAAATTAAAACTATTTAAATCTTTTGGTACAAAACAGATTATATTTCATCTAATGGACTTTTAACCTTGATCATTGTCGGCTTTGCAGTATGCACATACACCATGGTGGTCTGAGAGCTCCCATGCCCTAGCAAAGACTGGACAGAACAAACATCATAACCGTTCTCTATCAGATGTGTTGCAAATGAATGGCGCAGAGTATGCGGTGACACATCCTTTTTGATTTTTGCTTTCCTGCACGCGTCCTTGATTATGTTATATATAGTATGCGCTGTTAAATGCGATCCATTCCAGCTTTTAAAGACCCAACCCTCACCAACAGTTTTACCCAATCCCTCCTTAACCTTATCAGCAATGATAAACATCCTATCCTTTCCACCCTTGCCGTTCCTAACCCAGCCAATATTGTTATCTATATCCAAATGTTCTGCCCTAAGATTGACAAGCTCGCTGACACGAAGACCAGCTGAATACATAAGCAAGACCATAAGCTTATGTTTAGGATTTTCAATGGCATCCAGCAACCCCCTAATCTCCTCTTTTGTGAGCACAACTGGCAGCTTCTTAGGCGTCTTTGAATATTTTATATTAAGTTTCCAGCTTCTGTTCATCACCTCTTCGATCATAAACCTGATCGAATTAAGCACAACATTAAGCGTGTTGCCTGTTTTATCAGAGATGCTTTCCATATACTCCCGCACATCCTTCTTAGAGATGCTCTTTGGGTCTTTGCCAGACCATTCAAGAAACCGCTTCACATGGTAACAATAAGCCTTGACTGTCCTCGAGCTAAGCTTCCGCCTAAACCCTTCTTTCTTTATCTTCTCAAGAACATCTGCACTGTCCATAATAAAGAAGTTAAGCTGATTTACTATAAAATATTGCCTTACCACTGTTTAATCGCAACGAAAAACTGCCCAATAACCTCCAGAATTTATTATATTCAACCCATGATTCATACGAATCCCTAGCTTTTCATATATAAATAGTTAAATCCAATAATTTTGA
>JAHJBD010000021.1 GCA_018813725.1 Nanobdellota archaeon
ATCCAGGACAATTTTCTGCATCTGCTTGGCGTAAGCAAGCGGGAAAGCGGCTGCAAGAATCCAGTAATAAGGAAGACTGAATTTTATCTGAAGCTGTCTCCGCATGAGGGTTCTGATTCAGATGAAGTGCTGCCAGCCGTCGAATATATTGCTGACCTTGGGCATCTTAAGGCAAGAATCTCTGCTGATCTGCAATCAGCAGGGACCAAAATGGAAAAACCTTTCCTATGGACAATAAATCCAAGGATAAGAGAATATATGATGGCCAATTATATCAACGACAGGCTTGATCTGGTTGAAAGTGCGACTTTGGATAAAATCCGGAAATTTGAACCTCTTGGCGTAGTAAGGGTTGACCTAAGTGCATACCTTTCAGATCCTGCATCCCGCAGGCTTATCTGCGATTATCTTCAGATAGACAATGATATGATCAGCAAAGTCAAAGATCTTCACGTTCACATACTTATGACAAAGAAGGTTGATTTCCCAGAATCCTTATTTGCTGAGCAGGCGATGCTTGCAGGTGAGACCATAGACCTTCAAGAACCGCTATCGCTTAATGATTATGTTGCAGTACATAGTACCTCGGAAAATTATAGGGTCTTGACTGACCTGGCAGAGATCTTGGGCTCAACGCAGGGAATCATGCCCTCAATAATCAGCCAGCCAGGATGGGATCTAAGATCAAAAGCTGAATCACAGAAAGAATATTTAGGTATAAGCGGTCTAGAGACAGCCGCTTTCTCAAGAAGCTTGGATACTGTTGTTGATGCCGTAGAATCTGTTGGTGGCCAAGTGCCTCAGACTCATACTGCTAAGCAAGCTTGGGTTTTTTTCCGTAATCTTCACCCATTAAATATCCGGATCTGTGAGACAGATATGTTTCCAGATTATATAAGGACTTATGATACAGAAGACCGTGGCCCAACACCAATTATGCTTGAGACAGCAGATCTTCTGGAATATACAGGTGCCATCCCTAATGATGAATCTGGAGACGCCATGAGGGATCATCTTCTGCAGGTGCAGATAACTGCTTATAACACTGCAGCAGATATTGCAAATAAAGACCTTTTGGACAGGCGAAATCAGCCAGCAGAAGGCATAAAAAAAACCTATAAGGAAATTAGCAGGATACTTTGTCAATCATTTAACGGAGATAGGACTAGGGCTCAAAAGGAAGTTATGTTAGAAAATCTTGGAACCCTTGTATCAACTGTCTGCGCAAATTATCATGGCAATATAGATGGCTATCTTGCCGAATTGTACCAGCAGGCAAGCAAGAGCGGGTTTACCAGGGCAAAACATGGTATTGCTATCTACTGTCTTGATACAATGCAAAAAGTCCTATCAGAAGATAATCTAAAACCAATAATTGATATAGATTCAACACAGCTTAGGCTGGGCAGGGAGAATGCTGTTATTTATCGTGCTTTGACATTCTATTCATTCCTTGAGCAGCAAAAAATAGAGTGCCAGACCAACCCAGAGTTATACTCTGAACCAGTCCAGGATTTTGCGAAATCTCAGCAGACCTGGATCACCAATGGTTTAAGGGCCATTCACAGGTTGAAGATAGGTCATGCTAATCATTATGCTGCGCATAAGGCAGATTATGATCTGATGGAAGGTATCTTCATGAGGTTAAGATGCAATACCTAGAACCTGTTGCGCCAGCTGTTTATCTGGAAGGGATAAAAAATGCTTCTGAACTTATCAAGGCTAGCAAGGATTGCGTTATTGTAGCGCATAATGATGCAGACGGGATATGCAGCTCATTGATCCTTGAGAAGGCCATGGCGCGTGCTGGTGTAGGTCCAGTCAATTCATATTATGTGGAAAAGACTTTTCCAGGTATTATCAGATACGTATATGCTCATCATCCAGGAAGTGCAGTATTTTTCTCTGACATCGGCTCCGAGAGGATGCACGATATCTCAAAGGCAGTGCAAGATTACGGTAATCGGTCAGTTGTTATAGATCATCACAGGACTCATGGGGTGCAGCCTGCAATTGATAGGCTTATTAATCTTAATTGCGAGGATTTTGGTATCCCTGCTGAAAGTAACCTGTCTGCTTCAACCATTGCTTATCTTGTCGCAAGAGCAATAGACCCAGGCAACTCAGACTTATCATATTTAGCTGTAATTGGGAGCATGGATGACTTTGGTACTGTGTCAGGTCTCGATAAGATAGCATTCGCTGATGGGTTCAACATCCATAATGGAAATACTAGGCTAATCTTCTTTGAGGGTAATTATTACGAGGTTGGTTGGTCAACACCCAATGCGCCACAAAGGACATCTGAGCGTGCCGGTGTTATTGGCGAAAATATTAGTTGCTGCTCAGCCATGAAGTTCTTTGCAGATGATAATCTTAAGGATAATGGCGTACTGAAACGGCTTAAGGCTGGTCTTGAAAAAAGGTGTTTTGATAGCGTGACTGACAGTATGATCTATGGATGCTGGCAGCAGCATGATCTAAAGACAGATACAATTGATAAACAGTTGACACGAGGAGGATCAGGTATAACCTTGGGTGAGGATTTTGTGTATATTCATCTTCCTTCTATTACAGATACAAGCAAGTATTCCACAAAATATGCTGGTCTTGTTGCTGATTGGATAGCTGCTAACAGTTGCGAGGCTAACACAGCATTGAGTGATGTTATTGTAGTTATGGTTGGACAGAGTTGCCGGACTGATCTGCCTATGATGGGTCATATCTTACCCCCAGACAAGTTAAAGATCTCTTACAGGCTTACAAAACGTGGAGCAGGAGTTGACCTTGCACAAATGGTCTCCACTACTAAACATAAACTTGGTGACGTGAACCACTCAGCAGGTTCACACACACACAAGGCAGCAATTGCAATAGATAATTCACAAATAGAGAATCTAATTAGAATCTCACAAGAAACTCTGCATAATATACGATACAGTTAGAAACAACCTCCTACTCATATTCTATAGTCCCAGGCGGTTTTTGCGTGACCTTAAAAAATCGCAGATTTTTGGGTCCCACAAAAACTGCCTATTCATACTCTATTGTTCCAGGCGGTTTTTGTGTGATGTCGTAAACAACCCTATTCACACCTTTAACCTCATTTATTATCCTGTTAGAAACATTCTCAAGAAATTCATCTGGAAACTTGGTCCAGTCAGCAGTCATCGCATCTGTTGACGACACAGCTCTTAATGATATTACATACTCATAAGTCCTTGCATCTCCCATGACACCAACTGATTTTACAGGGAACAGTGCAGCAAAAGCCTGCCATGTCTTGTCATACAGGCCGCTTGACCTTAGTTCAGATATGAATATATGATCAGCTTCTCGGAGTATCCTTAGCCTTTCATCAGTAACCTCGCCTAGTATCCTGATCGCAAGGCCTGGCCCAGGGAACGGGTGCCTTCCTAATATGTCAGCAGGTATGCCTAATTCTTTCCCAAGCTCCCTTACACCGTCCTTATAGAGATCTTTTAAAGGTTCGATCACACGTAGTTTCATCTTCTCTGGTAATGTAAGATTGTGATGTGATTTTATTTTTGAAGCTGATTTTGAAGGCTGTGCAGATTCTATCCTGTCAGGATATATTGTCCCTTGTCCTAAAAACTTGATGTTAGGGTGCTTTTTCTCTAGCTCCTTTACCTTGTTCTCAAAAGCTTCGATAAAAGTGTGCCCGATTATCTTTCTTTTTTTCTCAGGATCAGTAACACCCTCTAATTTATCTAAGAACAATCTTGACGCATCAACAATGTAATGGTTCTTGAACTTGAACTTGGTAAAAAATCCTTTGACCTCTTCCATCTCATCTTTCCTGATAAGGCCGTGGTCGATGAACACGCAGTGTATGTGGTCACCGATAGCTTGGTGAATCAATGCAGCAGCAACAGTGCTGTCTACTCCTCCAGAAAAGCCCATAATGACATCATCAGTGCCAACCTCATACTTTACTTCTTTTATCAGCTGCGAAGCAAGTCCCTTGATGCTGTAATCTTTTGGACACTTGCATATGCCAATAAAATTCTCCAGTATCTTGATACCGTTCACAGTGTGCGTCACTTCAGGATGGAACTGTACTCCAAAATACTTTTCAGATTCAAATGCTGCGATCTTGCACGATGGTGTTGACGCAAGCACTGTGAAATCATCTGGCAGTTCTACAACCTGGTCTCCATGAGACATCCAGACAAGCTCTTTCTTGTTCAGTCCTTTGAAAAGCTTGCAGTGCTTTTGGATATCAATGTTTGCCTTGCCAAATTCCTTGATCTCCTTTGCAGCGACTTTGCCGAAACGTTTTCCTATGAGCTGATGGCCATAACATATCCCAAGAACAGGTATCCCAAGGTCAAATATCCTCATGTCAGGAAGTGGTGAGCCTTTCTCATATACACTAGAAGGTCCGCCAGATAGTATAAGTCCACATGGCTTAAGCTCTTTAATCTTCTCGATAGAAATATCATAAGGCACTATCTCAGAATAAACACCTAAAGAACGCACTCTTCTGGCTATCAGATGGCATGTCTGTCCACCGAAATTGACGACTAATAGCATATGATAATAAATGAAAGCTGATTTATAAATCTTATTGTTTCAGGAAGGTTTATTAACTGATATTCACACTGCTTGTTTAAGATGATACCAGAATTACTTCTTCCAGCAGGAAATAAATCATGTCTTAGGGCAGCGGTTGAGAACGGGGCAGATGCCGTTTACCTAGGTCTGCAGCGTTTCAATGCAAGGCGTTCTGCAGGCAACTTCTCTGACAGTGATTTTTATAATGCAGTTGACTATGCTCACAAGAAAAATGTAAAGGTGTATGTTGCATTAAACATATTGGTAAAGAATTCTGAGATTAAGGAATACCTGGAGGCAATCAATATTGCAAGTTATGCAAATGCCATCATCATCCAAGACCCTTGCCTTATCCCTATGATCAAGAAAAACTTTCCAGAGCTAAAGATCCATCTTTCAACCCAGGCAACAACAACAAATATCGCTTCTATACCAAAAGGTATTGATAGGGTGATCTTGCCAAGAGAACTTTCATTAGACGAGATAAAACGATTTTCAGATAATATCGAGACAGAGATATTTGTCCACGGCGCTCTTTGCTTTTCTTATTCAGGCCAGTGCCTATTCTCAAGCATTGTTGGTGGACGGTCTGGAAACAGAGGCCTTTGCGCTCAGCCTTGCAGAAAGGTCTACAACAACAAATACATGATGAGCACCATGGACCTATGCATGCTTGAAAAACTCAAGGTCCTTACAGAGGCAGGAGTAAAGTCATTCAAGATAGAAGGAAGGATGCGCTCGCCGACCTATGTAGGTACAGTAGCTAAGATCTACAGAAAATACCTAGACCATCCTCAGCCAATAACAGAAGAGGATATTGACCAGCTTAAGATCGCATTCAACCGAGAGTTTACAACAGGTTTTGCCTTTAACAGTTCAATCACTGATACTGCCCAACCTATGAACAGGGGGCTATACATAGGAAACTTAAGAGAAGGAAGGCTATTTCTTAAAAAACCATTATCAAAAGGCGACGGCATAGCGATCTGGACAAAAGATAAAAGGATTGGCTTTAAGGTGCATGAATCAGCAGAAGCAGGAGCAGTGATCTATCTTGAAAAGCCTGACGGCCCTGTCTATCTTACCTCTTCAGCTAAGATGGA
>JAHJBD010000022.1 GCA_018813725.1 Nanobdellota archaeon
CCATTCATACCTTGCATGTTATAGTCAGTCAATACACACTGTGGCCTGTAATCTTTGGCTGTCCCCAATGCCTCAACACCATTGGATGCCGTAGCAACACTTATCCTTGGTTCTTGTGATAGATATATCTGCAAAAGTTCCCTTTGGCTTGGATCGTCTTCTACTACCAGCACCCTGTATTGCCCTTGCCCAACTGCAGAATTTCCTGCTTGTGGCTTTGCAGTATCAGCCTCAGTTACCTCTTGAGCACTAAACCCTACATACCTATCAGGATGTGTAACAGCATCCTGTAAATTGCTTAAACGCTTTTTTATGTTAGCAATAAAACGTATACATTTTTCATCATCAGTAATATATCCTGCCACACCTTGGCCTAGAACATCTATTGACTCTAAGATGCTTGTTGCATCATACCTTTGGCCATCCACTAGTCCTTGGAGCTGGTCATTGACTAGCTGCTTCATTTTAGAGCATTCTTCAATCATTGCTGAGACATCAAATCCTCTATTTCCCAGTAGATCAAAATATGCTGTAAAATTGAGCCGATTATTTACCTCATGCCTAAAACCGCTTAACCCTTTGTGTGCGATATATTGATATAGGTTACTGCCTGGCTCAGCAGCTGCTTCCTCAGCATAAGCTACAATAGAATTATCTACTAGTTCAACCCTGCCATTAAGCCCCTTCTCTGCAAAAGCCTTAACTTCAGGCTGTTTCAGCAATTCTGTTAAGTCGATCATATTCACTTAAGTTTAGGAACCGTTTATAAAACTAACTGATTACAGAAAGAAAGTGATTTTCCTTTAATTTGTCATAAGCAAACTCCATTAAGGTCTTTAGGTTCTCAATATCTGCTTTTAGATACTTTTTCAATAACATCAAAGAATTATCATCCCCTCTCTTATACTTGTACCAAAGCCTTACTGCTTCAAACCCGTCTACTCCATAAAGCTCATCTCCACGGTCAATGCCAAGCTGTCTTTCGATGCTTTTCAATCCTCCTGAATATCCAAGCGCCCGCATAGCAAACCTTAGGTCTATATGCAGCTTGTCAAGCTTAGCATCAGGAAACTTATTCTTTATAAAAGGAAGGTCAAAACATCTGCCATTGAAAGTCACTATCAAAGGATATTTTAGCAATTCTTTGTGGAACTGATCAAGGTTTCTTCCATTGATAAATATCTTGCTCTCATTTCCATTATAGATACCTATCATTGTTATTTCATCACGATGCTTGTCAAGCCCAGTGGTCTCAATATCAAGAAAACAGCATTTATCTTTAAGGTCACCATAAGCTCTCCAATGGTGCTTTAAAGGTATTTTTTCAGCAAAATATCCAAAATTCCCAGAATTGTAAGCTGCTAGTGACTCCTGCAAATGCAAAGCTATATGCTCTGCCCTGCCTTGCGATACTTTTATGGCAGAGGGATTTCTGCATAATTCATCCCAGCTAAGGATATTACTTTTCCAGATTGACTGCTCAGTCTCTATACCAACCCCTGGCACATGACAGAATGTATTCTTTAACAACTAAACACCTTACCTATTTCTCAAAAGCAATTGGTTTATATATTTTTTGATGCTAAATTATTTAAAAGGAGGTTTTACCCAGTATCAATATGAAAGACATAGTCATAAGAGGTGCAAGAGAACATAATCTCAAAAATATCAGTGTAGATATTCCCAGAGACAAATTTGTAGTGATAACAGGCCTTTCAGGGTCAGGAAAATCAACACTTGCATTCGATACACTCTATGCAGAAGGCCAAAGAAGATATGTTGAAAGCCTGTCAGCTTATGCAAGGCAGTTTCTAGGGCTTATGAACAAGCCAGATGTGGATAGCATTGAAGGATTATCCCCTGCTATCTCAATAGAGCAGAAGACCACAAGCAAAAATCCCAGAAGCACTGTAGGGACAGTCACAGAGATTTACGATTACCTTCGTCTGCTCTATGCAAGGATAGGCGTACCATACTGTCCAACCCATAATATCAAGATTGAGTCACAATCACCAGAACGGATAGCAGACCGTGTTAGCGCTGATATCCAAGGTGAGGTAACAGTCCTTGCTCCAATAATCCGGCAAAAGAAAGGGACATATGAACAGCTAATCCAAGACCTAAATAAGGAAGGATATTCAAGGGCACGTATCAACAAAGAGATTGTCAGGACAGATGAAAAGCCCAAACTAGACAGGTACAAAAAGCACGATATTGAGATAGTCATAGACCGTCTCAGCTCAGATGACCATGCAAGGCTTGTTGAAGCGTGTGAGCAAGCACTGTCAAAATCAGAAGGCCTCATAATAATACTGGATAGCAAAGGAGTTGAACACACATTCTCTGCCAAGATGTCATGCCCTAAGTGCGGGATCTCATTTGAAGAGCTGCAGCCAAGGATGTTTTCTTTTAACAGCCCTTTTGGAGCATGCGAAGAATGTCATGGTCTAGGTATAAAGATGGATTTTGATCAAGATCTGATAATCCCAGATAAGTCAAGGTGCATAGCTGATGGTGCCGTAGCCCTATACAGGAACGCTGTTGACGGTTGGCGAGGTCAATACCTTGGCGCAGTTGCAAAACATTTTGGATTTTCACCGCTTACACCTATAGACAAACTTACAAAAAAACAGGTCGATGTACTTTTGTATGGTTCAAACGAAAGGATCAAGTTCAACCTTGTGATGAACAAGGGAGACGCAAATTGGTCTCACAGCGGTGAATGGGAAGGCCTTATCCCACAGTCTGAACGTTTATACAAGCAGACTGAGAGCGACTATAGAAGGCGGGAACTGGAAAAATTCATGCGTGTATCAGATTGCCCTGCTTGCAAAGGAAAAAGACTGAAAGAAAAGGTCCTCGCAGTCAAGATAGCTGAGAAGTCCATAATTGACCTCACAGACCTTTCGATCAAAGAGTCCATAAATTTCTTTGAAACTGTAAACCTTAGTGAAAAAGACACTACAATCGCAAAACAGATCCTAAAAGAGATAAAAGAAAGGCTTACATTCCTCGAGCGTGTTGGCTTATCTTATCTTACTCTTTCAAGAAACGCAGGAACACTTTCAGGGGGGGAGGCTCAGAGGATAAGGCTGGCAACACAGATAGGCTCAAACCTGATGGGTGTACTTTACATTCTTGATGAGCCATCTATCGGTCTTCACCAGCGCGATAACCAAAAGCTGATAAGCACGCTACATCGGTTAAGGGATATTGGTAATACCCTGATAGTTGTTGAGCATGACGAAGACACTATCCGTAAAGCAGATTATGTTATTGATATGGGTCCTGGCGCAGGTATACACGGCGGGAAGATTATTGCCAAAGGCACACCAAAGGAGATACTTGCAGACAAAGATTCACTTACTGGTAAATATCTATCTGGAAAACTTAAGATAGAAGTGCCAAAACAAAGGCGTAAACCAAAAGACCACATTGAGCTTAAAGGGTGCAGGCAGAACAACCTTAAGAATATTGATGTAAAGCTGCCAACAGGGGTTTTAACCACAATAACAGGAGTTTCAGGGAGCGGTAAATCAACATTAGTCTATGAGATCTTATACAAAGCAGCAATGAAGGCTATACACCAATCCAAATCAAGGCCAGGTGAACATGATTCTATCAGCATGGCTGACATCGATAAGGTAATAGTGATCGATCAGTCCCCGATCGGAAAGACACCAAGGAGCAATCCTGCAACCTACACAAAAGTATTTGATGAGGTAAGGAGCATCTTTGCTTCAACCACAGAAGCCAAAGTTAGAGGCTATAAGCCAGGTAGGTTTTCTTTTAATGTACAGGGCGGCAGATGTGAAGCATGCCAAGGTGACGGTGTGATCAAGATCGAGATGAACTTTCTCCCAGATGTTTATGTAGAATGCGAAGAATGCAAAGGTAAGCGTTACAACCACGAGACTTTGGAAGTCAGGTACAAGGGAAAGAACATCTCAGATGTACTGAATATGAGTGTTGTAGAAGCGCTTGAACTTTTTGACAGTATCCCAAGCATCAAGACAAAACTTAACACTTTAGACCGTGTCGGTCTTGACTATATCAAGCTAGGCCAAAGCTCAGTAACCTTATCTGGTGGAGAAGCTCAAAGGATCAAGCTTACAAGAGAACTTGCCAAAAGAGGTACAGGTCAGACACTTTACCTTCTTGACGAACCAACCACAGGCCTTCATTTCCACGATGTAAAGAAGCTTATCCAGGTATTAAATGATCTGGTAGACAAAGGCAACACTGTTGTTGTTATCGAGCATAACCTTGACATAATTAAATCTGCTGATCATGTGATAGACCTTGGTCCTGAAGGAGGAGACCAAGGAGGAAAGATAGTTGGAGAAGGAACTCCTGAGGCAATCGCGAAGATCAAACAAAGCCACACTGGCCAGTTCCTTAAAAAAATGTTACAATGATAGACCTTTCAAATCTGCCTGACAGTCCAGGTTGCTATATCTACAAAGACAAGACAGGCAGGATAATATATGTTGGAAAGGCTAAAAACCTTAAAAAAAGGATAAAGAGCTATTTTCAGAAAGACAACGATACCAAGACACAGATTCTTGTAAACAATATAGCTAGCTACGAATTCATCGCGACATCAACAGAGACAGAAGCGCTGATCCTCGAGAATAACCTTATTAAAAAGCATCAGCCAAAATACAATATCGACCTAAAAGATTCAAAAAGATATGCATACATAGCTGTAACATCTGATAAGTTTCCAAGGCTAAACATCGCAAGGAAGCGTACTGATGAGGTCTATGGTCCATTTGTATCTGCAAAAGAAAGAGATTACGTTCTAACCTTCTTAAGAAAAACTTTTAAGGTCAGAACCTGCAATAAGCTTCCCAAAAAAGCTTGTCTCAGGTTCCATCTAAAGCTTTGCGATGCACCCTGTATAGGAAACATAACCGAGGAAGATTACCTTGCAGACATAAACAAGGCCAAAGAGGTGCTTAAGGTCCATTCTGCAAAGCTTATCTCTAAATTGACCAATGAGATGAAGTCAGCTTCCAAAAAATCTCAGTTTGAAAAAGCCATGGTGCTCAGGGACCAGATCAGTTCGCTGAAATACCTGAGAGAATCCCAGGCAATGGAACGTGACAAAAAATATGATGAAGACATAATAAATTTCATAATAGATGGCAACACAGTTTACTTGGCATTATTCAATATCCATAAAGGCACGCTCATCAATAAACAAGAATACACCTTTGGAAGGACAGAAGATTTTCTGGAAGAATTTATCCTTCAATATTACCTTGATAACCCAATACCAAAAGAGCTTGTACTGCCTTTAAAGATTTCCCCTGCGTTAGGGGAAGTAATCTCAAAAAGGCGGAAAATTAAGGTTAAGTTTACTGTGCCAAAAAAAGGAGATAAGCATCACCTGCTAGAACTGGTAAAAAAGAACATTGAGTTAAGTTTCTTTGGAGACAAGGACAAGCTGATAGCGTTACAAAAATCTTTAAAGCTTAACGAATACCCTAAGATCATCGAATGTTTTGACATATCACATCTCAGTGGAACATCCATGGTGGGATCGATGGTGCAGTTTAGAGAAGGCGTACCTGACAAATCCAACTATCGCAGGTTTCGGATAAAGACTGTAGAAGGGATAGACGATGTTTCCTCCATCGCAGAGGTTGTTACCAGGCGTTACAGGAGGCAATTATTAGAATCTGGTGAGCTTCCAGAACTGATTATAATCGATGGCGGCAAAGGCCAGCTGAATTCAGCGAAAAAGTCACTTGCACAACTAAATGTAAAAATACCAATAATATCCATAGCAAAACGTTTTGAAGAGATATACGTTCCAGCTCTCAGGTTTCCGCTTAAACTTGATAAGAAAGACCCTTCACTAAAGCTGATACAGTCTATCAGGGATGAAGCTCACAGGTTCGCGATCAAATATAACCGTCTGCTGAGGAAAAAGGCATTGACAATATGAAATTACCAAGGGATATGCAAAAGAAGCAAGAGAAATTCAGGCTTAGATCGAATTTTAAGCCAAAAGGTTCCCAGCCTGAAGCAATAAAGAAACTCATAGCAGGTTTTTCCCAGAACCAAAACCAGACACTGCTTGGTGTAACAGGCTCTGGAAAGACTTTCACGATGGCAAATGTTATTGCCAGCCTTAACAAACCTACTTTAGTTCTCGCGCATAACAAGACCCTTGCTGCGCAGCTCTACAATGAATTCAAAGAATTCTTTCCAAACAACCGGGTTGAATATTTTGTATCATACTATGATTATTACCAGCCAGAAAGCTACATCCCACAAAAAGATCAATATATTGAGAAGGATTCAGCGATCAATCCAAAGATTGAGCAGCTTAGGCTTGCTGCAACAGCTTCACTTGCAAGCAGGAATGATTGCATAGTTGTAGCTTCAGTCTCTTGCATTTACGGCCTTGGCAATCCAGAGAATTTCGTCAACATGGGTTTTGAATTGAGCAAAGATGATAGCTTACCAAGAAAGGAACTGATTAAAAAGCTTGTTGATATCCAGTTTGAGCGTAATGACACAGAGCTAGCGCCAGGAAGATTCAGAGTAAAAGGAGACACCATCGACTTTATCCCCGGATACTTTGATAATATCATCAGGATCGAGCTTTTCGGTGAAAAGATTGAAAAGATAGCAGAGATAGATAAGGTTTCTGGCAATGTAAAAGAGACATTCAATTACTTCTTTGTCTATCCTGCAAAACACTTTGTCATACCTAAAGAAGCAGTTGACAGCGCGCTTGTCTCCATAGAAAAGCAGCTTAAGATAGACCTTCCAAAACTAGGCATGCTAGAAGCCCATAGGCTAAAGCAAAGGACACTTTATGATATTGACATGATCAGAGAGACTGGTTCATGCAAAGGTATTGAGAACTACTCACTTCATTTTGATGGTAGAAAGCCAGGTGAACCCCCTTTCTGCTTGCTTGACTATTTTCCTAAAGATTTCTTGATAATCATCGATGAAAGCCACCAAACAATCCCTCAAGTCAAGGCAATGTACAAAGGGGATTATTCAAGGAAAAAGAACCTTGTGGACTATGGCTTTAGGCTTACAACCGCATTTGACAACCGTCCATTAAAATTCCAAGAGTTTGAAGAATTCATAAAGCAGAATAGGACATTGTTTGTATCAGCAACACCTGCTGATTATGAGATTGAAAAATCAAAAGCAGTAGTTGAACAGATCATAAGGCCAACAGGTCTTATAGACCCAGCAGTTGAAGTGCGACCTATCAAAGGACAAGTAGATGATCTTATCCAGAACATACAAAAGACTATTGCAGACCAAAACAGGGTACTTGTCACAACACTTACAAAAAAGCTTGCAGAGGAACTCACTGACTATCTTGCTGAGAAAGGGATAAAAACAAGATACCTCCATTCAGAGGTTGAGACCATAGAAAGGACAGAAATCATAAGGCAGCTTAGGCTTGGCAAATTTGATGTTCTCGTGGGTATTAACCTGTTAAGAGAAGGCCTTGACATACCTGAGGTAGGCTTCATAGGCATTCTAGACGCAGATAAGGAAGGATTCTTAAGAGACCAAAGAAGCCTGATACAGATTATCGGCAGGGCTGCAAGAAATATTGATTCAAAAGTGATACTTTATGCTGATAATATGACTGATTCTATCAAGTCTGCTCTTGCTGAGACAGAAAGGAGACGAAAACTGCAGATTGAATACAATAAGTCACACAAGATAAAACCAAAGACAATCAATAAGCCAATTAGGGAAAAAGAAGTTGACCTCACAGACATAAAGCACATACCTAAAAAAGAGATACCTAACCTTATTATCGAGCTTGAAGCAGAGATGCAGGAAGCAGCAGAACAGCTGAACTTTGAACGCGCTATTGCATTAAGGGACAGAATCGTAAAGCTTAAATCTAATCAATAACTATTGTCCGATCATGGCCACTAAAAAGTTATATCGTTCTGACACAAACAAAGTGATAGGCGGCGTATGCGGGGGCATTGCTGAATATTTTGACATAGACCCAGTTCTTGTAAGGGTCATCGCTGCAATACTCTCTATGACTGGTACTGGTATTATGGCTTATCTTATCGCTTGGATAATGATACCAAAGAAAAAATGAGATACAGTCAAGCTGTCTTCCAGCTATGACCTTACTCGATCCTCTTAGTCATATATATTTAGTATATAATTCCTGAGAAGGAAAAGATTTCCTTTATTTGTCAAGGAAATCTGACATGTGGTCTGTTTCGACCAATGTGTATTGTTTCATGCTCTCACCTCCTAAATCTATTGAGGCACTTATTGCAATAATGCACATCAGTATATAAACCTTTGCTTTTAAGCCATATTCCATATATGAAAAACCTTAAATATCATAGCTTAATTACTTTTTTAAAAATCGTCTAAATAGGCTTATTCTGCTTATATTCGAGAAACGGAGTTGATATTATGCCAGTTAAAAAAGGAGATAAACTAAAAGTTGATTATACCGGAAAGCTAGATGATGGTACTGTATTTGATACTTCAACGCATGGAGACCATTCTCATCCATTGGAATTTGAAGCTGGCTCTGGCCAGGTTATAAAAGGCTTTGATGATGCAGTTATGGGCATGGAAAAAGATGAGGAAAAAGAGTTTAAGATCGAATGCAAGAACGCTTATGGTGAGCATAATGCAAGCCTAATACAAAAGGTTCCAAAAGACAAGTTTCCTAAAGGCCAAGAACCAAAAGCAGGCATGCATCTTATGCTTCAAAGCCCAGAAGGCCAGCAGATACCAGCTAAGATAACTGAAGTTACTGATAAAGAGGTTACGATTGACCTTAACCATCCACTTGCAGGCAAGAATCTGAACTTTAAGATTAAGATTGTTGATATCGCTTAATCTATTTTTTTAATTTATCTTTTTTAGCTTTATCAGAAATGATGGCAGAATTTCCTGTTGGATCTTCGATGATCAATTTACCTTTCTCAGAACCCCAAAGTATCCTGTTGATCTTCTTTATCAGCTTGTAAGCAGCATTCTTGTTATCCTTATCTTCTTCAGATTCATACACCTTTTGTATCTGCTCCTTTATCCTGTTTAGGATCCCTTCAACATTTGTCACATAACCATCAGATGCTGGTCCTGGCTCTATAGTAGAGATGTAGGGTACCTTAACAGTTCCTTCAGAGCTTTTGATGACCCTTATATTCAGATCTTCAGTAGAAGTAATATCCAGAGTGTACTTTGCTGGCTCTTTTGTCTCAGCAGCCTCAACATCAGCCTTATGATAATGGCAGGATGAACAAGTCATCGAGAAGATGAAAGTCTTTCCAAAATAAGGCACTTCTGTCTCTTCCTCTAATAAGGTAAGAGTATCCTTCATGCACATCGGGCACTTTTGTCCTTCTAATTTATCTATCGCCATAAAGAAAGAGTTAATAAAAAAATATATAAACCTATTGGTTGAAAAACCATTAGGGTTTAGAGATTTATATCTAAAACCTATTGTTTAATCACTATATTCTGTAACTTCTCCAACATGCCCTTGTGACTTTGCTTCTTCTTTCTTGACCCTATGTATATGAGCAAAAGATGGTACAGCTGCTATCCAGTCTTCACCAAAGCCTGCAATATCTCCTTCGATAGCATCGCAAGTCTTCTTAAGCTTGTTTATAGCTCTTTTAAGCTCAACAATATCTTTATCCTTAAGGGGTTTTATGTTAACTAGAGCGATAGTATGTCCATCTCTAAGGTCATCTAAAATCTCTTTTATATGTTCAAAATCAGATATTACATAAGGCTTAACCACAATCTTTGCTCTGTCTTCAGCTGCCCCTGTATCAAGCTCAACATAACCAGAACCCTCAGCCTCTTCCATTACATCCTGCGAAGGACCCATCTTCCCTTTTAATTTTGATAAAAACCCCATTTTAAAACCCTCCATTAATTATGATTTTGTTATTGTAAAGTTAGGACTACATATATATAAAGATTTCTATTGTCTAAAAATCCTAAGCATATAAAGAAAAGACTTATATACAATCATACTTCAGTGATACTGATGGTACTCTTAAAGCGGTTTAATATTGCCCTTATCATCTTCTTAGTTACAGTAACATTTAACCTAATTGTATCTGGATTTTACCTATTGATGCATGGATTACAGCTATTCTATCTGATAGCTGTTATCTCATCTGCCATATTATTGATATCATCTATAAAACTTTTAAAGAAATTCATAAAGGATCCAGAGGATTTCATATCATACCTTGATGTTTATTTTAATGCATTGTTTTTATTCACAACAATTGATTTCATCATCTCCAGCATCATAGCTGGCGGGATACTTATAGAGATCTTAATCTATATACTATATATAGGCTATATAACATTGTACAAGATGTATTTTATGAATAACAAGATTATCAAACAGTTATTCGGCTCCAATCTAGATAATAAGTTGTTATTTA
>JAHJBD010000023.1 GCA_018813725.1 Nanobdellota archaeon
ACATAATAATCAAAACTATAACCATGATACATCAATACATCAAAACCAGAAAAGTCTTCCGAAGCATGGATGTTGACGATTGCTGGGTTAGATACATGGGTCACGTTGGGGAGTTCATACAAAGCAGCAGCAAAATCCTGATAAAGCGGCGGCTGTGGCTCTGCAATCCTCATGGCATCGTGATTCCCCGGACATACTATAATATTCACATGTTTTGGTATCTGTTTAAGCAGTCTAGCGCATTCAGCATACTGTTCAGTAATATCTTTTATTGTCAGCTCATCTTCTTGGCCAGGGTATATGCCGCACCCGTCAACAAGGTCACCAACGATAAACGCATACCTTATCTTAGATGCTATCTCTTTTTGCTTATCGTTCCCAAGTTCCCCATTTATCCACTTAAGAAATTTATTAAAATCATCAGGCAAAAAATTCGTTGATCCAACATGCATATCTGACAAAAATATAGCATAAGCTTCAACTGGTGATTTTTTCAGCTCTTTTGTGAGCGGAACCTCTGGCCACAGTACATTATTGGCAAATATTATGTTATCACCGTTTACCCCTATTACAGCTATCATCTCATCAAACACAATATCTTTTGCTTGCTGGAAAAGATCAGGCTTGTTTTTACTTATCAAAACTTTTGTTGCACCTGTTGGGTCTTCAACAGTAAGCATAAGATTACCGTTTTTCGTTGTCTGTTTATCAACAACCATGACTATCAAAGAGATAGTATCCCTATCTTTTTTGTTAAGAAGCCTGCTTACTGTAGTAAGGTTAGTCATCTCCATCCTTTTTGAAAGTAAAGATTCCATTGATTCATACCGTGCGTTAAACAAGCTCACAAAATCTTTAAGTGTCCTTTTTTTTGATTCTGTCTCATATAAAGAGGTAACTTTGATCTTAGGTATCTCTTTAACCTCGTCTTTAAGGCCTAAAAAATGATCATATGGTTTGCTGTTCCCTTTTTCCATCATGGTTTTTGATACTTCAAACTCTTTCCATTC
The DNA here is from genome assembly GCA_018813725.1 of Nanobdellota archaeon. Lineage (GTDB taxonomy): Archaea > Nanobdellota > Nanobdellia > Woesearchaeales > JAHJBD01 > JAHJBD01. The sequence continues at coordinate 1,011 of JAHJBD010000023.1, forward strand.
GATGTTCTTGCTTATCATAGCTTCAGTATCTTTATTAAATACCAAAAGGTCCTTCCCTTTTACATCTTCAAGCATCTTAGCAAGGGCTTCCTCACTCAAATTTTCAATAGCATCTGGACTGACCAAAACATTATTGTCCATAAGTAAAGATACTATTTGTTTCTTGTCCATAGTAGAAGATTAAGAGGTCCCTAGACCTTCTGATAAAAGGTTTACAACTTTTTCAAGAGTACCGCCAGGTAAAGTTATTGTAATCTCCCTAGACCGCCCATACCTTCCTTTTGATAATACCCTTGAATTTATGATGCCAAGCATATCCATCTCTGCTATTATATCAGACACCCTTCTTTGGGTGAGCATACTAAGCCCAATTTTAGGACAAAGCTTTTGATACAATTCATAGACCTCACCAGTAAATATCCCCTCCTGCTTCTCTTTCTGCATCAAGATGATTGAATATAACACTAATTGAGATTGTTTTGGTTGGTTTCCTATAAGGTCAAGGATTCTATCATACTCAATCTTTTTCTCAGCATCATCAATATTCTCTATCTTTACTTGGTCTTGACATTTCCTTTCCGCAATCTCAGCTGCAACCCTCAATAGTTCTATTGCTCTTCTTGCGTCTCCATGCTCTCGTGCTGCATAAGCTGCACACTTTTCGATAACTCCTGGTTCGATAGCGGCGTCTGCAAAAGCAAGGTCACACCTTTGCTTTAATATATCTTTTATCTGTATAGCATTATATGGTGGAAATACAACCTCTTCTTCAGATAACGAGGATCTTACCCTTGGATCTAAAGTATCGATAAAAAATAAGTCATTAGATATGCCTACAAAGGCGATCTTTGCCATCTTAAGCTCTTCATTGATCCTTGTAAGATTATATAACAACTCATCACCTATCTTAGTGACTAATTGATCAACCTCATCAAGAGCAACTAAGATGATCTGTTTTTCATTATCGATCACTTCATAGAACTTCTTATATACCTCTTCAGTAGGAAGACCAGTATATGGGATTTCGTGCCCAAGTGTCCTCAAAAGCTGTGCAATAAGCCTATACTCAGTGTCAGCTACCTTTTTTAATTTACAGTTAAGATATATTGTCTTTAGTTTGATGTTTTTTTCATTTGCAAATTTTGAAAGTTGATTGATTGTATGTTTTACAACTAATGTTTTTCCAGTGCCAGTCTTCCCAAAAATAAAAAGATTAGAAGGTTTATCAACGCGCAAGGCTGGAGCTAAGATATTAGCTACCTTTTCAAGTTCACTGATTCTATGATTGATAAGATCAGGCATATAACCAGACTGGAGGTAGCTCTTATTCTTGATCAATGGATCTTTCTTCAGATACGCTTCAAAAAAATTATTTAATCCCCCATCCATAGAACAATTCCAAACGAAA
>JAHJBD010000024.1 GCA_018813725.1 Nanobdellota archaeon
ACATTCAGGATGAAAAATTATGTCATTATTGGGAATAATAATATAGTCTGACTTATTTTCTATTCCATATTGAATCTTGCTGATGCAGTCACTGTACCAACTAAAGTATTTCTTGGCAAATTGAAAAAAGTTAAGAATAAAAAGATACATGTGATATTTTCACATATAAATACTGATAAATTTTCTCCAAAGAATAAGCTGGAACTTAAGAAGAAGTATGGATATAATCAGAGAATAGTATTTTATTATGGCGCAATGTGGGAAGTTAAAGGTATAGACTATCTTATCGATGCAATACCAAAAATAATTGAATGCAATAAAGAAGTATTATTTATTTTTGCACCGAGGAATAAAGATTTGAGGATAAAAAGATATCAAAAGCGCATAAAGGATATCGGCATAAAAGAAAATTGTAGGTTTATACTTGAAGATGTAAAGATAGAAGATTATGTCAATATGGCTGACTTAATCGCGTTGCCCTACCCCAGTTTGATTGGAACAGAAGGCAATCCTTCATGTTTGCTGGAAGCTATGGCATGTAAAACGCCTGTGGTAACAACAGATTTGCCAGAGATAAGGGAGACTACTAATTCTTATGTTATGTTTGCAGAACCGAAAAGCGTACAATCATTAACAAAAAGTATACTAATTGCTTTAAGAGAATACCCTGGCGGCTTAATAGAAAAGGCATATAAAAGATCACAGGAGTTTAATATTGATAAAGTCACAAATCAGTTTATCAGATTATATCAAGAATTAATACCAATTGATAAGTAAATATTCCATTACAGCCTTGACTATTCTCTCCCTGTCTTTCTGCTTATCCTGGCTCAATATCCGGATTGTATCCAGCTTAAGCCTGTCAAAATTCTCCATCTGCCTTCTTAGGCCTTCGACAGGCTCTTCAGGACGCCGTTCATGCAGCTCTTCTGGGGTGTTATAGAGGTAAAATGTCAGGGTTGGCCTTGGGAAAAGCATAAGCAGGAATTTCTTAAACCTCAGCGGAACATTCTCCATCACCATGATATCTGAGCTGTACCTGTCTGTGATAACAACATGTTTCTTCAGCCTCTTTGGGAGTATGACAAAAAGATACCTTAACAGCAGATCGGCTGTGAAAACAGGCGCCCATAAAGTATAGATCAACTTTTTTTTCAGCGTGCATTTAGCTTGTTTGCGGATATCTTTCTTTCTTTCCTTTGACTTATAAAAGTTGCCCACCTTTCTTATAGGAAGGAGCTGGTTTCGGCCTCGGCCTGTATAGATAATAACATTTTTCCTGTTCTCCTTGGCCAAAAATTTGCTTAGCGCTTTTGCTGTTGTTGACTTGCCTGAACCATCAGGACCGATAAACGAAATAAGAGGCCAAGGCAAGAATAATTTCTTCCATATTATCCATCTAAAAGTAACTTTAGCAAAAACATAAGGATGCCTAAGGGCAAAAAATAGATGAAGGCGCTTATTGATGATCTTGCCAAAACTTCCTTGCCTGGCCAAATGCAAGATTATTTCTGTTTTTCTTCCAAATAATTTCTCAAGTATTTTTGTGACTTTAATATCATCAATTTTTGAGTTAACAATAATCTCCTGATATTCTGGCTTGAACCTTCGCTTGCCAAGTATTGAATGGATTATCAGCATCGCAACAGTATCGTTGACAGAAGGAACATAAAAAAAGCCGTTCTTAACCCTATTTTTCAACACATCCATGTATGGCACATCGTTCCAGTGCACGTTTTCTATCTGGACATCGAAACTTATCCTTTCAAGGTTATCTTCTATCCTGAAGAAAGGAACGTGCTTATGGGAGAATGACGGCTTTCTTTTGACAAAACCCATATTAAGCATCAATTTCTCAAATCTTGTAAAGTCTTTCTTTGACACTACCATGTCTATGCTTCTTTCAGACTGCTTCAATTCTCTTTCTTTCTCTAGAAGGAAGTTATAATTACGCAAGATGCAGTATTCAATATTATTTGAGTTGAGCTCCTCAAGAACTTTTCTTATTTTTTTTATCATCTTAATATCTTTGAGTATTTTTTTATCTCATTTATATCGATGACATGCATCAGATATATCAATGCTAGGTACACAACCCCACCAATAATTCCTGAGATTATCATATCAAACCAGGCATTCAGATTGACATATATATCTGTGAAATGCACAACAAGCAGGAAGACAATGCCTGAAAACATCAGTTTTGCCCATTCAAAGAATGGATAATTAAGTTCAATGTATTTTGAGACTTTTATTGTTGACAAAATTAGGACAAGAAGGTAACTGAACGAGGTTGCGACTGCTGCACCATTAATGCCATAGATTGGGATGAATATTAGATTGAGCAATACATTAGCAAAAGCTGCAATAAAGATTATGTAAGTGACTGTCTTTGGCTTTCCTATGCCCGAGATGATATTATTATTTACTGTTGCAACCACATAGAATAATACACCGATAAGGATTATCTGCAGTGCAAGAGCTCCTGATACATATTCTTCTCCAAAGAATAGGTTAATAAAAAATGATGAATAAGAGAATATTGCCATCACGAATGGGATAGTAACAACAAAAGAATACCTATGAAGCAGCCGGAGACCTTCTGTAAGGCGCTTTTTGTCCTTCAAGGCCCATAACTCAGAGGTCATAGGCAGTAATATTCGCGCAGCTGTTGAACCGAGCGTCAATATGATTATTGCCGAAGGAAGAACGACGTTGTATATGCCGACCTCTTCCAATGACCTAAATCCAGTGAGCATCAATGTATCAGTATAACCTATAACTGTGCCACCTATCGAAGTCAGCATCACAGGCAGGCCGAAAGAGAATATCTTTGAGGTTGTTGGCCAAAATTTTAATATTTTATATTTCTTGAAATGAAATGTTTTTAATGTTGGAACCAGCAATAATAAAGATAGAACGATGCATACGAGAACATAACTTAAGACTGGAGCATAGATATTTAGGCCCATATTGAAAAACAAAATGAGGAAGATGAAGACTATGAATGATTTCAATGGTTCTGAGACAGAGAACCAGGTCATGCTCTGGAAGCCAAATAAGATGTTTTTTTGATTAATGAAAAATACGCTAAAGATAACATAAAATATCAGGATCTTCAACATAAGGCTTGATGCTGGATTCTTGAAATAGTGAATAGCAAGAGAGTCAGCAAGGAAAAAGAATACTGCTGAAAATATGATTGAGCTTATTGTCTGAAAGAGAAATACAGAGAATATGGCTGTCTTGATATCATTGTATCTCTTCTTAATGTTAAATTCAGGGAGGTATTTTGCAAGCGCTGCTCCGATACCAAGGTCGCGGAAGAAAAGGAAGAAAAGGACAAATGTAAATACAGAATAGAAAAGGCCAAACTCTGCAGGTGAAAGTTTCCTTGCCATCATGACCCTGATAAAATATGAGAAGAATGAAGATATGATAGTCATCAAAAGTATTAGGATGCTGCTCTTAACTGCCCGTTTTGCGTAGCTGACCATGATGCCAGAAATGGAAGTTGACTATATAAAAGTAACTATAAGATTTTGCATCCTGATAAACTAGATATAAGCCAATACATCATCTACTGTAATATTCTTCATGCACTTATTGTCTTTTCCGTACCTGCACTCAGGAATCTTCCCTTTATGGACGTTTATGCAAGGGCTATACTTGCAGATTTCACCTTTGTATATGGAAACGTTTCCTTTGCCAAATGGCGCCCATCTTGTTGGAATGTTAGGGCCAAAAAGGCCTATTGTCTTTACGCCTTGCGTAGCTGCAATATGCATTGTCCCTGTATCGTTCGATATGAAAAGATTGCATCTCTCAATTGCTGCAAAAGCCTGCCTTAATGTGAGCTTCCCTGCAAGGTTAAAGGCATTGTCAATACCTTTAATTATTAGATTGATTGATCCTTTTTCCTCTTCTGTCCCGAAGAATACGAGCTTTTTCCCAGGAAGCTTTTGTGCAAGCTCTCTAAAATACGGCCATATCCTTGAGCGGGCTGATTCTGCTGTGCCTGCTCCAAAACCGATGATAGTATCTTTATCTGAAATGCCAATCGATTTAATAACTGCTTCTGCAGCTATCTTATCTTCTGCTGAATACTTGAGTTTGATAAGCTGTTCTGGCTTGTCATCTGCTGAAAGAAGCCTGACAAGATCAAGGTGTGTCTCTACAACATGCTGCTGGTCATTATATGTGGCAGCCTTATTATAAGTCTTTGACCTTATCCTTCCCTTATACCCTATCTTAAACTTTCCTGTGAAGAATGCAATTATTGAGGAGATGTTTAAGTATTCTTCAAAGTCAATTACCAGATCAAACCTGTGTTTTATCATGAATTTCAATATTGAGATTGGGCTTAAGCTGATTATTTCCAGATGGTTTATATCGCTATTTTGGTAGTATACCTCTTTGTTCCTTTCAGTACACAGTACAGTGATATTAGAATCTGGATACTTATTCTTGAATGCGTGAATTGCCGGGAAAGTAAGTACAGTCTCTCCTATACCCCAAAGCTGTATAAAAAGCACTTTATCGGTTGAGAATGCCTTATTACGCTTGAATGGTGCCAATGCTAAGCATAAAGGTGTACCTATTACCCTGTCTATCGCTTTAATTAATTTAATCCCCATATGAATCCAGAATCTTCTTGACCAGTTTTGTTGTTGAGATACCGCCAAAATTCTTCACAATATGGATCCTACCCCCGTATGATTTGACAGTTGGAGCCTCAATGCAGGCCTCACCATAGTCCTCGCCATTAACAAATACATCTGGCTTAAGCTTAGTTATGAGCGGGATTGGGGTAGGTTCATCGAAGATAACCACATAGTCCACCATCTTGAGGGAATCAAGAACAATGGCGCGGTCTTTTTCATTATTGATAGGCCTATTAGGGCCTTTGTTTTTCTTAACGCTGCTGTCTGAATTGATGCCCACTACCAGGAGATCGCCTTGTGCCTTTGCTTCTTTTAAGAACTGGATATGGCCGGAATGCAATATATCAAAACAGCCGTTGCAGAATACTATTTTTCTGCCTTTTCTTTCAATCTTTGTCAATTGTTCAATTGTGGTTATCATTTTGGATAATGAATTCTGCTGCTTCTGAAAGACTGTTTGCAATCAGCTCTGGTTTTGCTGAAAGGTCTTCCCTGTGCTTTTGTCCATGGCCAGTAAGGAGGTAAATCGATCTTGCGCCAGCGTTCTTGCCAAGAGTTACATCGTGCGGGTGGTCACCTATTACCCATGATCTTTTAAGGTCAATATCAAATTCCTTTTCTGCTTCTTTTAAGTATCTTATATTTGGCTTTCTGCAATCGCAATTTTCTTCTGGTGAATGTGGGCAGCAATAGGTTTTTTCTATGTTGATCCCATTCTCTGACAAGGCCAATACTAATTTATCATTGAACCTTTTGAAGTCTTCGTATGAATAATAGCCTCGGCCTATGCCTGACTGGTTTGTGACAATGAAAAGCTTGAAATGTGAAAGTTTTTTCAATGATTCAAATACATCATCATAAAATTCAAGGTCTTCTGTCTTATAGGTATATCCTTCATCAATATTGATGGTTCCGTCCCTGTCAAGGAAGACTGCCTTATTCATTTTGATAGCTATTCTTAAGCTCTTCAAGGCTGCATGTTGCAGTGCCTACTTTTCCGACAACTACGCCAGCTGCATGATTTGCGATCTCTGCTGCTTCTTTCAATGATGCGCCAGAGGCTATGGCCAAAGCAGCTGCCGCTGTCACTGTATCACCTGCACCCGATACATCAAATACCTCTTTTGCTTTTGTAGGAATATCTGTAATTGAACCGTCTTTCTCAAACAAGGTTGAACCTTTATCTCCCCTGGTCACGAGAACATTTGAGTCAACCAGAGCCACAAGCTTCTTGCCATATTCGATTATCTTATCAGAATTGGTAGGTTCTGACTTGAACATCGCGCAGACCTCTTTGTTATTTGGCGTCATCAAAGTAACTTTGCTGTAAAAACCTTCTCCTCTTGATTTAGGGTCAACAACAACAAGCTTTCCTAGTTTAGGTATCTCTTTTGCGAGGTTTTTTGTGATTGTGCCCTTCATATAATCTGAGATGATTATCATGTCAGCATCGTGCGATTTGATGTTCTTAAGCAAAGCTGCCTCTGTCTTTGGATCAACATCCTCTTTAGTCTCGTAGTCAATCCTAAGAAGCTGCTGGTTTTGCGCCATGATCCTTATCTTCTGGATGGTTGGCTTTGAACTAGATTTTATCAGTTCGTTTGTAATCTTTTTTCCCCTCAGCAGAGCTGAGACCAGTCTACCTGGTTCGTCATCTCCAATTATCCCTACAAGTACTACTGAAGCGCCCAATGCCGCAATATTGTTTGCGGTGTTTGCAGCGCCTCCAAGCACGTAATCCTCTTTCTTTACATCAACGATCTGTACTGGAGCTTCTGGGCTGATCCTATTGACAGTGCCACAAACATACTTATCCAGCATGATGTCACCTATCACGATGACCTTTCTGCTGCTAAACCTGCCTATGATCTCGGTATTCATATGCCTGTTATGTCAGCCTTGCCTGACTCCTCATCCCTATATGAATCTGAATCCTCATGATGCGTTGAAAACTCGATTATCTCGCTATCTTCAAGGCCAGTGAACCTATGTTTTGCTCCTGGAAGAACAAGCACTGAGTCTCCGGGCTTAAGTACTTGTTTCTTACCAGCTAACTCAAGCAGCACTTTGCCTTTTACCAGATAGAATGTTTCGTCCTTATTCTTATGATGGTGCATACTGCACCTGTAACCTTTCTTCAAGACAAGTTTCTTGCCGCAGTATTCTCGATTTACTATCCACTCCTCGTGGCCCCATACCTTGTCTACAATCTTATGTTCCATATGGGTAGTAAATAAACCAGGGTTTTTAAAGGCTACTATTCTTATTTGGAAATAACTTATTGTATGTTACTAGTATAATTGAACCTAGACCCACTATAAGATAATAAGAGATTATACGATCAAGAAAGAATATGGCACTGACACTATTTAACTCAAGGCCGGCCTCTAGTTTAGTAATAATAAATGCACCGGAGAATTCCACCACACCTATCCCGCCCGGGATTAAAGTAAGTATTGCAAATAATGTTGAGCCAGTGAAAGCAAGGGTTGAAGTAGTAAAATTAATTGGTATTCCAAGAGCTACGAATAGATAGTACAATCTAATAATTTCAATAGACATCGCAACTAAAGACAGTGAATACAATGATAAAGCTGTTTTCTTATCGGTAGCAAGCGCAAAGCTATCAAAGAAAACATGGTTAATATCATGCAGATTGCCCTTTGTTTTATCTTTAATTGGTAATAAATGTAGTATCCATCTTATTAACCTCTTAAACAGCTTTGGAAATATAAATAATAAGCTTATCAGCATTAATGCAAGCACGCCAAAAATGATCAAATAGCTGTTATATTCATTTGCGTCGATAAAAACGATAGCTATAAAGAAAATTAATATTACTGCCAATAGATCAAATATCTTCTCTATCAATGATCCAGGGATTGTTTTTGTTAGCTGCAGATCATAAACTGACTTCAGCATTAAAGGTTTAGTAATCTCGTTCCTTCCAGGAAATATGCTTCCGGATGCAACACCAGCAAATATCGAACAGAACGCAAAACTAATTCCAATATATTTTCCAGTGGTCTTCTTAATCAAGATCTTCCATCTTAAAGCTTTAACCAGGATGTTTAAGATTACAAAAACAATAAGAAATAAAATTATCCTAAGGCCTGCCGCTGCTATACTGGCTGCAACATTTGAGAAATTGACTATCTTGATAAACATAAACAATACAATCAACCCAAGTGCCAGCAAGGCATAATTGATGATCTTGGACCTATTCATGCCCAAACAGATTGGTTTTCATTATTTAAGGCTTTCCATAACCGAAATGTTTAATAAATAAAGGGCATTTATTAAAATCATGTCTTTAACTTTATTGCAGAGGGGACTTCTTTTAGTAATATATGTAGTCTTAATAATCTCCTTGGTTCTAAGCATTCAAGCAACCAAAAACATTGGGCAGACTGGTTTTGATAAATGCATGGAAAAAGAGTGCGAAGAAGGGGAAGAAAATTGTAATAAATTCAGGACAATTGATAACTGCTGTAATGGCGCAGGCGGGGAAACTGGGGTATCAAATAATAAGTATATCTGCAAATTCAATTAACTTTAAGTGCAACCATCATATTCTCAATCTGATATACAACCATAAATTTGTTTGAAGTGACTATCTCTTGATGCCTCTGCTGCAGCAGTTGCAGTGAATCGTTATCCTTTCCAAGATATTTAGCATCCATCCTTCCTAAAACAAGATATTGGTATCCGTTGGATTTCAGGA
>JAHJBD010000025.1 GCA_018813725.1 Nanobdellota archaeon
CTCTTTTTTCTTAGGAGATTCAACCATAATACACACCTCTTTTTTTAATATACGATTAACTATTATAAGTTAAAAATTGGAGTTTTGGTATTTAAATGTTGTGATTTACATGCCCATGCCAGGAGGCATTCCGCCCATTCCGCCTGGTGGCATCTGCGGTGCATTGTTTTTTGAACCTGCAATCACATCATCGATACGAAGTATCATGACAGCAACCTCTGCTGCTGAAGATATCGCCTGTGTCTTTATCTTCAATGGCTCAACCACTCCCTCTGCCCAAGAATCAACAACCTTTCCGGTAAAAACATTGACGCCAGCCCATTTTTGGTTCTTGTCATGAGCAGACTTAAGCTCAGTAAGGATATCGATCGGATCAAGACCAGCATTCTCAGCAAGTGTCCTAGGTATCACTTCAACAGACTTTGCAAAAGCTTGTACAGCAAGCTGCTCTCTTCCTGAAAGTGATTCAGCATACTTTCGCAGCTCCCTTGCAAGTTCCATCTCAGGTGCTCCTGCGCCAGCTACAACTTTTCCAACTTTCAATGCTGCTGAAATGTCACCGATAGCATCTTCCATCGCCCTTTTCACTTCATCAACCACATGCTCTGTGCCGCCCTTGATAAGGATGGTGACTGATTTTGGATTGACACACTGTTTCACATAAGTGACACTTTCATCGCCTATCTTGACTTCTTCAACAACACCTGCTTTTCCAAGGTCAGCCGGAGACAGATCTTCAAGATTAGAGACAACCTTTCCGCCTGTTGCCCTTGCTAGTGCATCCATGTCAGATTTCTTTACTCTCCTTGCTGCATATATCCCTTTCTTCGCCAGGAAATGCTGTGCAAGGTCATCGATCCCTTTCTGGCAGAATACGACATTAGCGCCAGACTTAGTGATCTTATCAACTTTGATCCTTAGCATATGCTCTTCTTGGTCAATGAAAGCCTGCATCTGCATCGGGTCGGTGATCTGTATCTTTGCATCCATCTCAGTGCTCTTGATCTCAACCGCACAGTCGATCAGGGCAATCTTGGCATCTGTTATTGTCCCAGGCATGCCTGAATGCACTTTCTCCTTGTCTATTACAAGACCTTCGACAAGCTCGCTGTCCTCGACAGCGCCGCCTACCTTTTTTTCAAGCTTGATATTTTCTTTGTCGATGGATATTTTTCTGCCATCCCTGTCAGTTACCATCTTCACAGCCTTGACAGCGATCTTTGAAAGTTTCTCTTTTGAGCTTTCTGCACCCTTGCCAGTCATAGCAGTCATGGATATCTTCTGTAACAGTTCATCATCATTTTCAGAAATATTTTCAGCGATCCTTTTCAGGACTTCCTGCGCTTTTGCCTCAGCAAGCCTATATCCTTTTGCAACCACAGTCGGATGAACATTCTGTTCAAGCAGCTCTTCTGCATTCTTTAAAAGCTCGCCAGCAAGTACTACTGCTGTTGTTGTACCGTCACCAACCTCATCTTCCTGGGTCTTGGCAACCTCGACGATCATCTTTGCAGATGGATGCTCAATCTGCATCTCTTGAAGTATTGTAACCCCATCATTTGTCACAGTTACGTCCCCTAGACTGTCAACTATCATCTTATCCATGCCTTTCGGACCTAAAGTAGTCCGAACAGTCTCTGCAACTGCTCTCGCAGCCATGATATTTGTCCTTTGAGCATTTTTACCGCTAGTCCTTTCTGTGCCCTCTGGCATTATAAAAATTGGTTGTATTCTATCAGACATTTGTCACTCACCCCATACGAATATTAGCTGATTTTCTTGAGGATAGTGAATAAAAGAGGCTTTATAAAGGTTAGTGTCCTGAAGACATATGGTAAAAATAAGCAGATTAATTATGACTATAGAGTGATTAAAGTTGTAAACCTTTAAAAATACATAGTTTTTTCCATCAGGAATGAACTCAATTACTATCGACTTTAATTCCACTGTTCAAGAACTCAAATCCATGCTTTCTGATAGACAAAACAGAAGGCTGAAAAAAAGTGAGAAAGCAAGACTTGCATCATTGCTATCAGAATTAGCAACCCCTCTTCCTCATGCAGAACCTTCAGAAGATTTGGAAATAATCTCGCAAACACTGGATTCTATGCTTACACCTTCATTTGCACACTCAGTCGCTGGTGACAGTGCTGAAACATGGCAGGTATATTCTGCAATATCATCTCTCAGGAATTACGCAAGTGGCAGCTCACCAAAGCAGACTTCATTCTTGCAGGATGTGCTTGAGAAAAGAGTTAAAGGGACATCAACACATGATTCAAGACTTACTCTAGCTACTGATCTTCTAGCAAATTTCAGTGATACATTTTTAGACACAAAGCTTAAAGCAGGAAAGTATGGTGAAGCAAAAAAGTATGGTGCTGAAGCAAGAGAAACTGTCCTAGTCCAGTTAGCATCAGACAGAAGACTAAGGTCAAGGATAAATCCAAATAATAAGCACTATTCTAAAGAATTGGAAGCAAAGTATTACAGCCTTGAAAAAGAAGCTGCACAATCCAATCCCGAATCTCACTATTTCGTCCTGGACAGGATTCTTAGCGGACATTACGACAAGCCTGCAAACGAGTTCAATGAGGTAAAATCTAGGTGGACAATGCAGGAGAAAGAAGCGACAAGAGAGCGCTTCAAGAGATGGTACCAATACGCCCAAGAACAGGATTCATTCTTACCTGAAGAAAGAGAACAGATACTAGCAAAATACAAAGAATTCATGGAACAGAATTACTTGAAGAGAAGAAGTTCTGACACAGACCTCGAAACATGGCACAACAGGGTCTTAAGCACTATTGAAGAAGACAACCAGTATTTCAAAAGAAAGGTCTTTAACAGCCGATGGGTCGATAGACAGGAGAAGAGTTATGCAAGAAGAATACAAAAAAGCCAGGAGGTTAAGGACAGGCAAACAAAGGTTGCTGAGCTAGGACTTAACGCCAATGATGAACACCCTGAACAGGATTATATTGACAGCTTTATCGCAAACCTTCACAACACAGCTAAAGATGATGCAGCAGCTGAAAATCTGATAAACAGCCTTGTAGGTATAGGCGGAATAGATACTGCAAAAGCAGAAAATATCCTATCACAATACAAGGCAGTTTATGACGAAAAAAGTCCCAACCAATTTGAGCCGCATCCAGATTACCATGTGAATCCACCAGAGCCTGAAAGCACGCCATTTACTAGCCAGCCACCTGCAGCAGATTTAGAGGCAAGGACTGATACGCCAAAAGGACCATCCAGAAAAGGTTTGATACTTATAAGAAAACCAGAAGAACCACAACCTGAAGTACCACATTACATAACACAAGAAGCTACCACAGGCAATGGAATAACCTATCGCATGCATGATATCTCTTCACATCTGCACCAATGGATAGCATCTTTCAAGCCTTCGAGACATGTTGCAAAATATTTCAGCAGTCAATCCCTTAGAGATAATATGGTGGTTTCACACTCAGAGACAAAATATCCAGAGATGGATTATGAAAGATCAGGAAGACATGACCTATGGAACCAAGTGCTAACTGGTGAGATCCCAAGAGATGAGAACCTGATCAAAGTAAATGGTTATGCTACTGATAAGAAAGGGGTTTCTGCCAGCATATTCAGGTGGCTGGGAAAGCTTACAGGCCATGAAAGGGGTAAGCAATACGTAATCTCGATGCTGGTTTGGCCAGGAGAATTAAACCATGATACGAATTTCCCAAAACATGACATGGACAGGCTTGATGACAGGACAGGAGCTGCACATTTTGCTATAGACTTTTTAGTCAAACCTGATAGCTATGCACATGTGATAGGCAGCATCATGGACAATCCAGGTTTGGTGCATGACCTGTTGTATGAGATGGAAGTAGCCTGCGACGGAAACAAGTTCAGACCTTATCTGACATACTTTGCTAAAGAAGGCATTATCTCTCCGATTGCAGTCAATAATGCAAGGAATGGCAAGAATTATATCGCTGATACTGACCTCCCCAGGTTCCCAGTTATCGTGCAGGATTCCACCGGAAGCACTGGAAGAGAAACAGCTAAATACAATCCTAGTTCTTGATTTGATTTAGATTATTATAAATGCCCGTGCGAAGAATCGAACTCCGATCTCATGGATTTTGCAGTAAATTCCGCAACCACGTATTCTATCCATTATACTACACGGGCGTACTGATAAGGATAAGAAACTATTATATAAATCTTAGTAGAACGTAACATCAGGATAAAAGCTCTCAAACTCTGTTTCAACCTTCTCAGCGATCAGCTTATGCCCCTCTTCATTAGGATGAAACCTGTCTGAGCTGATAACATCGTCAGAGAACCTGTCCATATAAGAATATATATCAACAACATCAAGGTTATAATCTCTAGCCACTTGATATATCATGTTGTTATAAACATCGATAATCTCCTTTGTGATACCACCGACGCTCAATCCAGAGCTAAACCCAAACTGTTCAAAATAGCTGTCAACCTGGCTTTGGACATCATCTGCAACAGAAAGCTTTGAAGCATCCGGGATATTAAGCAGTATCAAATCAGCACCTTTTGACACAAGCTCTGCCACAATATCAGCATAGTTCTGCTTAAAATCATTAGGAATGGTAAAAGTAGCGATGTCATTAGCACCTATCCAAAGGAATACTATTGAGTTTTGGGAAATGTTTAGTCTCCTGTATTTTGGCAGCTGCTGTTCAATCACTACAAAGGTATCAGCACCAGACACAGCAAGATTGTGCAAGGTAGCATTATACTTTTTAGAGAAAAGCGATGCCCAGTTAGAATCCTTAGGAGATATAAGTCCAAACCCTTCTGTAAGGCTATCACCCAAAGTAATAACAATATCAATATCCTTTTGTTTCTTTTCAACATTGATCTCAATAGATGCCTCACCCTGTGTACCACGAGCATCTTTTACCTTGCATGCAACGTCATAAGAACCTATCCCAACCTGCAGCCTGCAATCCTTGCCGCTGCAATTTCCCATGCTCCAACTTATCGTATACGGCTCTTTTCCGCCAGCAACAACGCACTTAAGCTCTGTATCAAGGAACACTATACCAGTCACATTCTCAGAATCCAGTTCAACTGAAAGTGGCTGCACAGGTTCACTAATCCCAATATCCTGCTTTGGGATACCTATCGAAGCACAACCCACCAAGAACAATGCCAATATCAGATATTTCATAATAAAAAAACTTACCATAAGCATATATAAATTTTACTGGAAATCAACAAACCAATCCTTGAATTTCTTATAATCAGCAAAAGTATGATAGAACGCAATTGCTTCACCATCTTTGAACTCTAGCACTTTGTGGGCCCAAACCTTATCACCAAGCTTTTCTTTAAACCCTTTCCCTTTACAAGTTGCAAGCACGAGCTCAGTTGAAGAGATATAACCAGGGTCAAGATTTATAGTCCTTTTCCCATCAACAGAATATTTCTTCTCAAACTCAGTTATCTTTTTCTTGATCTCAATCATATCATTCTTTGATATTTTTTTCTCAAATATCAAGAACCTCTTAAGTATCTTAGCACCCATCTCTGGCTCATAATATGAAGTGAAAGTAGTGAAATCATAAGGTTCTGACTCTTTGATTATTAACCCATATTCTTTGACTAGGTCACTTTTAACCTTATCAAGATTCTCTTCATCCGGATACATTACAGCAATAAGTAACCTATCCATAGTCCTTCAGGCTGATCTGCCCTTTCCTCTTGTTCTCTTTTACCACAACCTTGCTCATGTCCTGTCCCACCTGTTCCTTGACACTCAAAGCCACGCTTTTGCCTAAGAGCTGCACTAGTTTCATAAGATCAGCACTTTTCAACTCTTTTACATCTCTTATTTTTGCGTTATACAGTTTCCTGGCCCGAACCCTGCCTACTCCTTTTAACCGTAGCAAAGGTATCAGCTCTTCTTTTACACCATTCTTTATCCTGACCCGCATCTTGATTATCTCTTTTAGTAGTGGTTGAAAAGCAAGCATCCTCACTAGCTCTTCTGTGCAATAAAGAAGCCAATCAGCAAGATCAATCTTGACTTTTATCTCACCAGGCCTTATCGCATACTTTTCCAAAAGATCTTCTTCATCTTTTTCATTTATCCAGTCGATTAAGAACAAAGCAGTCTTGATCGAATTGATAAAATCATCATATTCAGGCTCATAATAAGAAGGTTCTTCCTGAAGAAGAAAATCATGGTTTGTAATTATCTGCTCACCTATCTTGTCAAACTCACTTTGTCTCACCCTAAGTAGTGGCCTCATCTCCAGTGTATTGGATATGAGCTGTAGGAATGATATTTCATCAAGCTTGATTGAGGCCGCTTTCTTTGCGCCAAGAATAAGATTGTATGCAGTCAAAGGATCAATATAAAGCTCAGCTACTCTTTTACCTATCATTGTAGCTTTATAGCTGCTTTTGCCAAAAGAATCAGCGTCTACAAAATCATTATCTTGACCGATCAGAAACTCCCACTCAACAAGCAGCCCAAGTATCTTATCGATTATGGATTCTATCTTTTGCATATCCTTGAACTGATAGGCCCAAAACGTTTTTGAGAAAAACTCTAAAAGCTGTGTTCTGCTGTTCACATAATTTGTCGC
>JAHJBD010000026.1 GCA_018813725.1 Nanobdellota archaeon
AGGATCTGTGCTGCCAGCCTTTTTTGAGTGGTTAATCTTTTCATTTTAAATTTCCTTTTTTATCAATACTTTATCTTTTTCTTTCTTTTCAGCTTCTTTTTTTATCTCTTCTGATCCTTCCTGAGCCTCTTCTTTCTTAGTATCTTCTTTTTTAGGTTGCTTTTTTGGAGCTTTTTTCTCAAGTTTTGCTTTTTCACGATCTTTTCTTTTGCTTTTTCTTGATACTAATCCGTCCTGGACTGATTTTACGTATGCATCAGCGTCTTTTATGTTTAGGATCTTGATAGATTTTTCTTTCAGTGCTTTTATTATATCAATCTTCTTTTTTTCGCCTAACCTTGTTGAGATGACGGCAATCTGGCCTTCGGATATATCCTCAATATCCTTTGCGCATCTGACCAAAACTGGCATCAGGCCGTCTTTGGTCAAGCCTTTAACTGCTGTCGGGGAGCCCCATCCTGTACTACGTGCTCTCCTGTAACCTTTTAGTCTCATCCTTATCTTTGAATCTATGCCTTTTGGCCTTCGCCATTTCTGGCCTAGCTTTACTTTCTTATGACTGTCCTGTCTTAGGAATTTTGGCTTTTTCTTTTTCAACAATTTTTGCCATTCGATTAGTTCTTTCATTCTATATCCTTCCCTGCTTTGTTGATAATATAAATTCCGTCTTGGAATATCCTTCTGTCAAAGCTGGTCCTGCTTGCAAGCTTCTCGATGTCTGCTGCGACCTGACCGCATAAGCTCTTGTCAATTCCAGTGACTGTTATGGTGTCGCCTTCTACTTTGACTTCTGCACCTTGTTTGATCTTCAATACTCTTGGCGTTTTTTCTCCGAAATAGTTTTTGACAGAGATCGATCCTCCTGAAGATGTCACAGACATCGGAAAATGTCCTGAGCATATCTTGAGCTTGTAGGTGAACCCATCTGTCACGCCTTTTATCATGTTACGCAAATGTGCAATAAGGGTGCATATCTGCTTTTTGAATACTTTGCCTGTGCCCTTGGCTTTCAATGATATCTGATTATCCTGAACAGTGACTTCTGCAACCTTGGTGTTAAAACTCATCGAGTTTTCGCCTTTTGCCCCTTTTATCTTTATTAATTTATCCTTAAGTTCAACATTTACCCCTTTTGGAAGTTCAATGTTTTCACTGATTGACTTTTTTTCTTTCATTTTAGTAGCAGTATGCTAAAAGCTTTCCACCAAGGGATTTCTTTTTCCCTTCGGTATGGATCATTATTCCTGATGAGGTTGATACCACAATAATGCCAAAGTCTTTAGCTGGCAGATACTGTTTCTCATATTTCTCATAATCTTTCTTGGTTATAGGAAACCTTGGCTTGATCGCGCCGCATTTGTTTATCCTTCCAAGCAGGTCAACTATCAGATAATCCCCTCTTTCGTCTTTCACGCGTTTTATGTCTCCGATGAAGTGATTATCTTTGATCACATTAAGCACCTTCTCAATCACTTTTGATGCTGGTTTTATAATTACTTGTTTCTTGCTTACCCTTTCAGCATTCATTATTAGGGACAATGCGTTTGATAATGTATCGTTTAATGACATCTTACCACCTAGTTATACTTCTTAAATCCTATTGATGTTGCTATCTCCCGGAAACACTGCCTGCAGACGTGTATGCCATATTTTGAGATATGTGCACCTATCCTTCCACACCTTCTGCATCTCTTTAATGATTTGCCACATGACCTTTCCTTAGGAGCGTTATGTTTGATGTATTTTTCTTTTTTTGCTGGTTTTGAGTCCAACTGTTTTAATGCCTTATCATAGTTGCTATATGTCATAATTATTCACCGACCTTGACGTTAAATTCTTTCTTGAAAAATTCAATAGCTTCTTCCTGTGTTATGTCCTGTTTTTTTGGAACCTTTTTCTTGTTTATAGACCTTCTTTTTATCCTATGGCCTGGCCTTTCAAGGGTAACGCAAACCTCAAATCCCATTATGCCTATCTTCGGGTCGTATTTTACGTCAGGAACGTCAATATATTCATGTATACCAAATGATAGGTTGCCGCTGCCATCAAATTGCTTTGGCTTAACCTTGTTGTCTTTGGCAAGAAGCAGCCTTGCTAATACTTCTTTTGCTTTTCCTTTTCTTAATGTTATCTTGCATCCGATAGGTAAACCCGGCCTTATGCCCCATGTTGGGATCCTTTTATTTGTGAATGTCTTGACTGGTGTTACACCTACAACATTTTTTAGGAGCTGAATGC
>JAHJBD010000027.1 GCA_018813725.1 Nanobdellota archaeon
AAGAAGGAAGAGGCTAAGAAGGAAGAAGCTAAGAAAGAAGAGCCTAAGAAAGAAGAGCCTAAGAAGGAAGAAGCCAAGAAGGAAGGGGCTAAGGAATAAAATGGAAAAAAGGATGGAGAGGCAGTATGCCCCGATCAACTGGGGAATAGCACACATTTATTCTAGTTATAATAACACAATTATTCACATCACTGATATAACTGGTACTGAAACTATCGCAAGAGCATCAGGCGGTATGGTCGTCAAGCAAGATAGGATGGAAAGTTCACCTACTGCAGCGATGATCGCAGCGAAAAAAGCAGGAGAAGCTGCAAGAGAGCAGGGTATCACAGGAATTCATGTCAAGATCAAAGCACCAGGGGGACATAATGGTCCTGCAAGTCCTGGACCAGGAGCACAAGCAGCAGTAAGGGCACTATCAAGGATGGGCCTTAGAATCGGAATTATCGAGGATGTTACGCCTGTTCCTCACGATGGCTGCAGGAAAAAAGGCGGAAAAAGAGGGAGGAGAGTATGATGGAAATCAGAGCTCTTGAAAAATCTAAAGACAAGATTGTTTTCATGCTTAAGGATTCAACACCTACTTTTGCTAATTCACTTAGAAGGGCGATTGTTGGTGAAGTACCTGTGATGGCAATTGAGAACGCTGAAATAAGGAAGAACAGTTCAATATTGTATGATGAGATCATCGCACATAGGCTTGGATTATTGCCTTTAACAACTGATATCAAATCTTATAATGTTCCAGAAAAATGCAAATGCGAAGGCAAAGGTTGTGCAAGATGCCAATTGGGTCTTACCTTAAAGGCAAAAGGCCCAGCAATGGTCTATGCTTCAGAGATCAAAAGCAAGGACACTGCTGTTAAGCCAGTATATCCTAATATGCCTATCGTGAAGCTGCTAAAAGGTCAGCAACTTGAGCTTGAAGCAACTGCAGTATTAGGAACAGGAAGACAGCATGCAAAATGGAGTCCTGGCCTAGCATTCTACAAGCAAAAACCTGAGATTGAGATTGGAGCTGTAGCTGAACCTGCCAAAGTGGTTGAATCATGCCCAGTAGATGTTTTTGACTTGAAAGACAACAAAGTTGTTGTCAATAAAGAGAATCTTACGAAGTGTCACCTTTGTGGTGCTTGTGAAGATGTATCCGGTGGTAAAGTAAAAGTTAACAAGACTAATGATTTTATCTTCACCGTAGAGTCATGGGGCCAGCTTGAACCTAAAGTTATTGTTCAAGAGGCTTCAAAGGCAATCAATGAAAAGTGCGATGAATTCATCGCATTGGTCAAACAACTCAGTTAGGCACTGATCGTATAACGCGGGAGTGCCGGAGTGGTCAAACGGGCTAGGTTGAGGTTATAAATATCAAAAGCCTAGTGGCTTAGTGCCTGCGCGAGTTCGAACCTCGTCTTCCGCATAATATTCAAAATGAAAAACGAAGTATTGCAAGGATTGGTAACAGAATTGAAGAAGTCTGGCGAGCCTATTTGGAAACGGGTAGCTATGGACCTCGAAAGACCAACAAGGCAGAGAAGGATTGTCAACCTGACAAGGATCAATCAATATTCAAAGGAGAATGAGACAGTCATAATCCCAGGCAAGGTACTTGGTTCAGGTACTTTGGACCATAAGGTTGTGATTGCAGCTTATCAATTTTCACAGTCTGCAGCTGAGAAGATAACTGAGGCAGGATCAAAGATGCTTACAATCAATGAACTTATCAAGGAAAGTCCGAAAGGCAAGAAGATAAGGATATTAGGATGAGGATTTCAAGATGATAATAGACGCAACTGATCTCATATTGGGAAGGATGGCAACTGTTGTAGCTAAAAAAGCATTGAACGGCGAGAAGATCGATATTGTCAATGTGGAAAAGGCAGTTGTGTCTGGAACAAAGGAAGTAATATTTGCCAAATACAAAAGGAAAAGGGACATGGGAACATTCAAAGGGCCATTTTGGTTCAGGCGGCCTAATATGTTTGTGAAGAGGACAATAAGAGGTATGCTTCCTTATAAGACTGAGCCAGGTGCAAAAGCTTATAAAAACATCAAATGTTATGTTGGTAAACCTATCGAAGGTGAAGCAGTTTCAATAGAATCAGCTAATATCTCACAGTTTGAGAACACAAAGTATGTTACTGTCGGGAGAATATGTCAAGAGTTGGGATTATGAAAACAATATACACTTCAGGAAAAAGAAAGACTGCCAAAGCAAGGGCAACCTTGAAAGATGGCAAAGGCCTTATCAGGGTCAATAATGTTCTTTTGGACCTTTATGAGCCAAAGATATACAGGATGAAATTCCGTGAGCCAATATTGATAGCTGGTGACATTGTCAACAGTGTTGATATTGATGTCAATGTAAGCGGCGGCGGGATAGCTTCACAGGCAGATGCTGGAAGGCTTGCAATCGCTAAGGCATTGGTCGCACATTCAAAAGGGCTTAAAAATCAGTTCTTGAAATATGATAGGACATTGCTTGTCGCAGATGTAAGGCGAAAAGAGAACGCCAAGCCTAACAGGCACGGTAAAGCAAGAGCAAAAGTTCAGAAATCTTACAGGTGAATGAAATGATAATACCAATCAGATGCTGGAGTTGTGGGAAACCGATCGGACACTTATGGGAGCAGTTCAACGAGAAAGTGCAGAAGAGCAATGATAAGAAAAAAGCGCTTGATGAACTTGGTATTGAACGGTATTGCTGCAGATCAATGATCTTAGGACATGTTGACCTGATCGATACAGCTGCTCAGTTCAAGAAGTTTTAATTCTTGTTAATCTTTTTATATTAGATTGAGATATCCTAGATAATGATACATCCAAACGGGCATGTGAGCAATTTTAGGCCTAATTATCAAGGGTATCCTGTCCTAGCTGGTCCTGCTCAGCATTATATTCAAGATAATCTTGATACATTGGTTGCGCCTGGTGAAATGCAGCCAGTGATGCTACAGTTCGCAGACATTGCTGTAACTTTGACCTCTGAAGTTGAGCATGATATCAGGTATCTTTGCTTTGCATGCGGTGATCATAAATTTCACACAAAATTGCCCGTTAAACAATAAATTATTAATATCAAATTGAATTTTGCTTCTCAATATGGCAGATTTTAACAGTATCTCAAAAAAATGGCAGAAGAAATGGGTGGATTCACATATCTTTAAGTTTGAGCCTGATTCTAAAAAGCCTAAGTTCTATTGCCTTGAGATGTTTTCTTATCCTTCTGGGAAATTGCACATGGGCCATGTCAGAAATTATTCTATCGGAGACTGTGTTGCGCGTTTTAAAAGGATGAACGGCTTTAACCTTCTTTATCCTGTTGGTTTTGATGCTTTGGGGTTGCCTGCTGAGAATGCAGCGATAAAGAATAAGGTTAACCCCAGGGATTGGACAATCAAATGCATGGACTCAATGGTCGATCAGCTGAAATCACTTGGGTTTAGCTATGACTGGGAAAGGCTTATGCCTACGTGTGAGCCTGAATATTATAAGTGGAACCAATGGATCTTTCTTAAGTTTTTTGAAAAAGGGTTGGCTTACAGAAAAGAAGGGATCATCAATTGGTGTGATAACTGTGGCACAGTGCTTGCCAATGAACAGGTTGAAGACGGCAAATGCTGGCGGTGCAAGTCAGAGGTTGAGCAGAAGCCTTTAGAGCAATGGTATTTTAATATCAAGGAATATGCCGAAGAGCTGCTTAAAGACCTGGACAAGCTCACTGGATGGCCAGAGCGTGTAAAAGTAATGCAGCAAAACTGGATAGGCAAGAGTTACGGCACTGAGCTTTATTTTGATGTAGTGGATGAAGATGGAAAAGTTGTTGATAAGATATCCACATTTACCACTAGAGCTGATACTGTATATGGTATAACCTATCTTGTTCTTGCAGCTGAGCATCCTAAGGTCACCCAGTGGACAAAAGGGACAAAGTATGAAAAAGATGTTCTTAAATTATTGTCAAAGATAAAAAAACAGAGCATGATCGAGAGGACTGCTGAAGGTAAGGAGAAGAATGGTGTTTTCCTTGGCAAGTATTTTATAAATCCTTTTACAGGTGATAAGTGTCCTTTGTGGGTTGCTGATTATGCATTATATGGGTATGGGACTGGTGCTGTGATGGCTGTACCGACACATGATCAAAGAGATTTTGAGTTTGCAAAAAAGTATAATCTCCCTTTGAAGGTTGTAATAAATCCAAACGATGGTTATGAGCTGGATGCTGCCAAGATGACCCGTGCATTTGTTGAGGAGGGAATACTTGTCAATTCAGATGATTTTTCTGGAATGAACAATCGTGATGCGATAATTGAAATAGGGAAATTTGCAGAGAAGAAAAAGTGGGGTAAGCGGACTGTAACCTATAAGCTTCGTGACTGGTTAATATCCAGGCAGAGGTACTGGGGGACTCCTATCCCTATTGTTTATTGTGAAAAGTGCGGCGCTGTGCCTGAGCTGGAAAAGAACCTTCCAATTGTTCTTCCTGAGAAAGTCAAGTTCACAGGGGAAGGAAATCCATTGGCATCTGCAAAAGAGTTTGCTTCATGCAAATGTCCTAAATGCAATGGAAAAGCAAGGCGTGAGACAGATACTATGGACACTTTTGTTGATAGTTCATGGTATTTCTTAAGGTTCATAGATAGGTTTAATGATAAACTTCCTTTTGACAATAAGCTAGTATCAAAGTGGATGCCTGTTGATCAGTATATCGGTGGGATTGAGCATGCTATACTTCATCTGCTATATGCTAGATTCTTTACCAAAGCTCTGCGTGATCTGGGTTTGCATAACATTGATGAGCCGTTCACTAAGCTATTGACACAAGGCATGGTGATAAAAGATGGCGCAAAGATGTCAAAAAGCCTTGGCAATGTAGTTGACCCTGGAGAGATCATCGGGAAGTATGGCGCTGATACAGCAAGATTGTTTATCCTGTTTACAGCACTTCCTGAAAAAGAGCTTGAGTGGAGCGACCAAGGTGTTGCAGGAGCTTACAGGTTTTTGAACAGGTTCTATGCTTTGACTGACCAAGAAGGTCTTGTAAAGTCTGATAAGCTTGATAATAAGGATAAGATGCTTATCTCAAAAGTACATGAGACAATAAAGAAAGTCACTGAACTTATCGAGGAGTTTAAGCTAAGCCTTGCTATCGGCGCTATAATGGAACTTGTCAATCACATTTACAGATATAAAGAAGGCGGAGCAAAATTGTCTGTGTACAATGAGGCAGCAAAGACTGTGGCACTGCTACTCTGTCCGTTCACACCTCACTTGTCTGAAGAGGTATGGGAATTATTAGGCGGCAAGGGCTTTTGCAGCCTGCATCAGTGGCCTTTGTTTGATGAGACTAAGATAGACAAACAAGCAGAAGCATCTGAAGATCTAGTGCATTCGATGATATTTGATATCAACAATGTTCTGAAGCTTATCAAGATTGAAAAACCTAAGGGGATAAGGCTGATCGTGTCAGCTAAATGGAAGTATATCTTCTTTAAGCTTGTTAAGGAGGAACTCTCAAATACCCATGATTTTAAGACCATAATGACTGTGTGTCTTGCTGAGAACGATCTTAAGCCGCATGGCAAAGATATCTCTAAGCTAATACCTGGACTTCTCAAGGATGTCAGCAAGATACCTGAGACCATATTGGAACAGTCCCAGGAACTAGACAGTCTCAAATCTGTGAAGGATAAATTGAAAGATGAGTTTGGCTGTGAAGTTGTTATTGAAAAAGCTGAGGACTCTAAGGAAGCTAAGGCTAATAATGCAAGCCCTGGCAAGCCTAGTATAATTATTTCTTAAGCTTGATAAATTATTGTCCTGTTCAATGTATTATGGTATGCTACTTGCAGATACCACCATATTAAAGAAAACCCTGTAATCACATGCTTTTTATCGCTTTCTCTATGATTGGCAATACTTTCTCTGCTTCTTCTTTGGTCATGCGGCCAAGTTTTGCAAAAGAGGCCTTGCCATCGGCATTTACCCTTTCTCTAGATAACTGAAGCTTTTTTGGGCCGTCATTATATGAGAAAACTCCAACAATTATGTTGCTGCCTTCAAATTCGATTGTTTCTGCAAATATCTTTTGATCTAAGTTTGGGTCAAATGCCATTTAATTCACCTTTTATCTTTTCTCTACGCAATATCCACAGTCAGTGCATTTCCATTTCTCAAACACATCTTCTTTGAATGAAAATGGGACTAAAAAACCTTTCTCGCACTTTGGACATGGAGGAAACATACAATTCATAGTATCACCTATCTCTAGAGTTCTCTATCTGTTTTTATAATTAATGGAAAAAGAAAATTTTTACTTTTTCTTTTTTGCTGGAGCCTTTTCAGCTTCTAATTGTTCCCTATCAACTAGCATATGCAAGAAACCAACTATAAGCATGACTAAACCGATAAATAGTGGCCAGCTTGGTATCCATTGATATAGTTCGTTTAGGATAACCAATAATCCTACGCCAATCATGAATATGCCTCTGTTTATCTTGTGTCTGTGTTCTGGATGCATTAACATCACCTCTTTATAGTAATCTTTGATGTGCTGTTATTTAAACTTTTTGCTAATTTTTAAATAACTATGCTATTTTGGCATTATTTTCGGATATTAGGGGCTAATAACCCTAAATACTGGCCTTTTAGCCTGAAAAACCTACCGAAAGATTTATATATTAGTTAGCTACTACTGAGTAGTGAAGGTGTTTCTTGAGTATACAGGAGGTAATACTATGGCTGAATCAGCAAAAAAGTGCCCAGAATGTGGAATGAATCACTTATCTTGGAATAAAGATAAAGGTGAGATCACTTGTCAAGACTGTGGTCTTGTAGTAGATGATAAGCTATTTGATTTTGGTCCAGAATGGAGAGAACATGACTCTGAGGACGCTTCAAAGAGAAGGGCAGGAGCACCTATAACTTATCTACAGCCAGGTATCTCTACTGAAGTCGGAAACAAATCTGATCTTTATTCTATCAAAAATAGGAGCCAGTTTTTCAGGTTAAGAAAATGGCAAAGACGTTCTTCAACTTCTATCGAGCAAAACCTTAGCCAGGCTTTGACAGAACTTAAGAGCCTATCTTCAACACTAGCATTGCCAAAGTCTGTTGAAGAAGAAGCTGCAAGGATATACACATTAGCGCTTCAGAGGGGTCTTGTAAAAGGCAGAGGCATAGAAAAGATGGTTGCAGGCGCAATACATGCTGCATGTAAATTGTGTGATATACCAAAAACAATGTCAGAGATATCAAGTGCAACTGAAATAACAAAAAAAGATATTGGCAAGACATACAGGTTCATCACCAGGTCTTTGCAGATCAAGATATTGCCAACAGACCCAGTAAGTTTTCTTTCAAAGTTTTCAAGTTCGCTTGGACTGTCGCAAAAAACACAGA
>JAHJBD010000028.1 GCA_018813725.1 Nanobdellota archaeon
CCTTCCGCCTCCAAAACAAGCCACTCGCAACCTAAAAATAAGGCAAGACTTACGTTATGGTCTTATCCAGGGCGAACCTAAGCTCCGCCAAGCCCTATCAAAAGAATACCCTGCCTCTACCCCAGAAAACTTTGTCATCACCAACGGCGCTTCAGAAGCTTTGGACCTTGTTTTTAGAACCTTTAATCCCAAGGATAAGATACTGTTGCACAAGCCATATTATTATTCTTACCTGCCGCTTCTGACCATGAACCATCTTGAGCCGGTGTTCACTGAAACCTGCGCAGGAAAGATCGATCTTGATGATTTTGATTCAAAAGTAAGGGATTGCAAAGCAGTGCTGATAAACAGCCCATCTAACCCGACAGGAAGGGTGCAGGATGTTTCGACACTAAAAAAAATCGAAAAGCTTTGCGCTGACCTTGATATCACGATAATATCTGATGAGGTCTACAAAGACCTTATCTATGAAAGGGAGAATTACATGTTATCTGGAAACCATGTGGTTACCATAAACTCATTCTCAAAAACATTTGGGATGTGCGGGTTTAGGGTTGGCTACATGTATTCTAACGACCAAAAGATAGTAGACAAAGCGAATGAGATGAAGACCCACACATCCATGAACACTAACATACTTGGGCAAGAGATGGCGTTTGAAGCGCTTAAAGTCCCTAAAGAATACATATCAAAACAGGTCAAGATATGGGAGGAAAGAAGGGATTTTATCTACAAAGGGCTTACTGACCTTGGCCTTGAACTTTGGAAACCTGAGGGAGCGTTCTATGTGCTACCAAAGGTCAAAGAGGCTGAGAAACTAGTCTGGGACCTTTACAAGAAAGAAAAGGTTATCACTTATCTTGGTGATTGGTTTGGAGCCCCTGGAAGGCTAAGGCTTAGCTATGCGCTTGATATTGAGAAAATTGAAGAAGGTTTGAAGCGGATAAGGAAAATTTTAAATAGTTAGAGGTTCTGGATAAGGATATTATAATATTTGGGGGGATATAAAATGTTTGAACTTGGAGCAGGATTTATAGTTTTTTGGGGTTGTGTAATAGTATTAGCTAGCCTTAAGGTAGTTAACCAGTATGAGAGAGGAGTAAAATTTACTTTAGGAAAATACTCAGGTATCATGGATCCTGGACTTAGGATGGTCATCCCAGTTTTCCAGAAATGGAACAGGGTTGATATCAGGACCAAGACCATAGACGTACCTGACCAGGATGCGATAACAAAAGATAATGTCAGCATAAAGGTCAATGCAGTATTGTATTACAAGGTTTCTGATGCTAAGAGAGCAATTGTCGAAGTTGAGCAGTTCAACTATGCGACATCACAGCTTGCCCAGACAACAATGAGGGATGTTGTTGGTGAAGTTACTCTTGACGAACTCTTGAGCAAGAGGGATCAGGTATCTAAGAGGATCAGAGAGATTGTGGATAAAGCGACAGACCCATGGGGTATCAAGGTTGAGTCAGTCGAGCTAAAGCATGTTGAGCTTCCTGAGCAGCTGAAAAGGACAATCGGAAAAGAAGCAGAAGCTGAAAGAGAGAAAAGGGCAGTCATAATCAAAGCTCAAGGAGAGGTTTTTGCAGCTGAGAATATGGCAAAAGCAGCTGGAATGCTTTCTAAGTCAGCAGGAGCCTTGCATCTTAGGACACTTCAGACATTAAATGACCTAAGCTCAGACCAGAGCAATACTGTTGTTTTTGCAGTGCCTTTGGAGATACTAAGAGCGTTTGAAGGCATGAAGAAAAAGTAAGGCTTTTTCTTATTTTTTTTATTATATATTAAAATAGACAAAATCTTTTATATTGCAGCTTGACAATAGGTCTTGGGGGATAAGAACGGAGCTAGTCAGGAGAGTACAAGAAGGAAATACTGCTTATCAGCTTTTGCTCCGTGACCCAGTGCAACTTGATTTTGGATGGTATCGTTCTGATAAACCTGTCAATCAGTTGACTGCTCAGGACCAAGTTGGCAGCAAGGCTTCTAAAAGACTATGGAAGGAATACCAGCCGCAGCTAGAGAATGCTATAGAGGCTGTAAAGCACAGTACTGAGGAAAGAAAAGGCATGTATAAGACTGAGCTTGGGACAGTGCTTCAATATAATAATGTATTATTCTTGTTAAGGGCTTCGTGCAGAAAAAGGAATATTGATACTCCTGATTCTTCTGCAAAGAAAGGCAGGTCAAGAAGATGGGTTCCACTGTCAACTGAATACATATCCTACATGCTTGCAGACTATATGCCGATAATCGAGGGTTGGAAGAAATCTGATGATATGGGCAGTGAGTATGGCGTAACTTATGGCACTATCAATGCTCAGCTTTCAAATGGCACGATCGATGGCATGAGAGTGCTTGGAAAATGGCGAGTATCTCCATTAGGAGAACAAGCATATGTATCAAGACATGGAAGATATGGACAGAGCGAGTCAAAGGTTTTGTTTGTTGGTGGCAGGTATCTATACTCACTTAGCTTTGCCGGTACAGAGGCTGCTTTTAGAGAAGGGCACAGAGAAGGAAGTGATGAGCATAAGAAAAGATCACATGACTGGTATAACAAACTTGTAAACTTTCTAGGTAAAGAAGACGGAGTTCAACTCTTTGCTGCTGACGGCAACTTAAGAGAACATACTGACTGGAGCCACACTTATGTTGATAGAGAAACTCTAGAGAGGGCTATAGAGATCGCTGCATCCAGGAGCAGAGATCCAGTAAAACCTGCAACACTTAGTAGGGATGAAGATATGAGCAACCTAAGGGATAGGTTACAGCAGGCTGAGAGTGAGCTTAAGAATGCGCGGATACAGTATACTACTGTCTGTCACAGGCTGGAAAACCTTCTGAATGAGGATAATCCTACTGCAGCATTGGCTGCTTCGCAGCAAGAGCTGAAGAATTTACGACAATACACAGGAAGATTGAAAGCTGCAAATGAGAGATTAAAAGAGCAGACCGGACCAGGTGTGGATAAGAGGTATAAGAAAGCTGAACAGAGGATAAAAGACCTTGAAGCGCAGGTTGCAGAGCTAATGTCTGGTAGATCAGATGTTGCAGCAACTCTAGCAGATGATGCTGAGCTTGAGCTGATCATAGAGCAACTTAAAGCAGACAACCAGAAAGCTGCTCTAGAATATGCTCAAAAGGTTGGAAGGTTGCAGGCTGAATTAAAGTCAAAGACTGCTGAACTTAGACAAGCACAAAAAAGCGGAGCGCCAGGCAGGCCTGATAATGTTGATCCACAGCTTCAGAAAAAATATGATCACCTTCAGTCACAATATGCAGACCTTGAAGCAAGATTAAAAGAAAAAGCTGAAGAGTATCAGAGAAGATTGGATTCTGCTAGTGCAAAGATAGAAGATTTGACAACAAGGTATGCCAAAGCAAGCAATCAGCTCGAGTTGTTAACAGCATCGCAAACAAAAGCTGCTGCAAAGCTTAGCCAGGCTGAGAAAGCAAATAGAGATCTTGTGAAAAGGTTGGAGAAGATTGAAGAGACTTATCGTAAGTATAGGGAGAATGTTGAGCCAGCGAATGCACAAGCAGATCAAAAAATAAGTGACCTTAAGGAAAAGCTTGAGGCTGCAAAGCAAAGAGCACAGCAGCTTGAATCTGAAAGAGAACGATTAGCACAATACAAAGACCATAGTTATCAACTTCCTTCTGGAGAGAATATAGATTTCCAGACATTATCAGAAGCTGCAAACCAGATATTTGGAGCGCTTGCAAGGCACAACCCTATACCGATGGATGCAGCTACTGGAACATTGTTAGGATATGTGCAGAGAGCTATCAAGGTTGGACCTGGACCAAGCTCAAAAGAGTATCAGCCAGTATTAAGCGCTGCAAATTCAGTATGCATGCAACTTGATAAGGTATTAAGTGACCTTTTCATGTATCAAGGCACAAGGCAACATAGATATGAACAGGGCCCAACATTATTTTTTGCAGCATTGACTAAGAGTTTAGATAAGGCAACAGAGCTGAAAATAGTCGAGCCGAAACAACAGCCAGTCAAAAAAGAAATACCTATTGTAGAAAAACCTGAACCTTCAATGCAAGTGCCTGAGCTTGTGATACCATTTGACTTAATTGCTGGTAAACTAGATAAGATAAGATTTGACAGGTCAGGTTTTCCAGACAAGACTATATTAGGTTTTTTCTATCATGTTGAAGATGCTAAGATTGCTGGTGTTGCTGGCACTATTGATGAGATAAGGAATGAGTTTTCTTCAGGTGATGAAACATCACAGTTTGTATGGGGACATTTTGTCGAGATCATGGGAAGAGCAGTAGAGATCCAACACCAGAATGAAGCAAGGTTAAGGCTCGAAAACCCAAGCGCAAAAGTCGAGAACGGTTATCCAGATATCAAACAGTACCTAAAAGAAGCAAAAGCCGCTGCAAAAGATTCAAAACCTTTGCTTGATCAGCTGGTTGAAGATGATGAAGAGGACGATGAAATTGAATAACACTAGATTTTTATATGATAGACAATAATTCCTGATAATGGTTACGAGATCCGAGTTCAGCTGCCAAAGATGCCAAGACTGCTGCAAATATCTGACTGTAAAGATAAGCAGAAAAGAGATCGAGAAGATAAAAAAGCTGGGATATTCTGATTTTTATGATTATGACACGCATATCAAGAGCCATATCATAAAGATGGATGAACATGGCTGCTTTTTCCTAAAAAAAGATGGTTCTGGCTGCACAATCTATAGGGACAGGCCAAAAGTGTGCAGAGAATACCCGTTTGGGAAATTGGATGAGGTAGAAAGCTGCAGGCCAGCGCTATTAAAGTATAAGTTTAAGAAGAATTGAGAA
>JAHJBD010000029.1 GCA_018813725.1 Nanobdellota archaeon
ATTGCGACAAAACAGATGCGTCATATGTTGGAGACTTCGCGGATGCCACAAGGACCAGTATGCAAACTTGCTGCTGTACGAGTTAAACCCATAAGCAACACTTTTGTGTTGCAATTTTTTTCCTTTTTATGAATACAAAATCTCAATCAATATCTTTTCAGGCAATAGTAATCGCAGTGCTAGTCCTCATAGTGATGATAGTGATCTGGGCGATATTCACTGGCCAGATAGGCAAGACATCAAAAGCGATAAGAAACACCAGCCAGTCTTCTATAGACAACTGCAAGGACGATTTCAACGGAGAATTCCTGCCAAGGTCAGAATGCCTTGAAGTAGGGATAGTCATCCCTGGCGATTTCAACCAGCCAGCTAATCAGGTCTGCTGCAAGAAAGTTTAATATTTTAACAACCTTTCAATCTCTTTGTTTATAGATTTGATATATACATCCATATGGAACTCTACATCTTTCCACATTTCCTTAGAGATATCTAGGCCCATGTATTTGTTTTGGTTCCTTGCCTTTCTGATAGTATCAAAGAAATGCCAGTCAAGCTCAAGCTCTGGATAATTTATGGTTATAAAAGCAAATAGCCCCTGATGGTTGCTTGTTTTCTGCTTCTTGAATACCATCAATAGGTCGCAAAGCTCCCTTAATGAATCATAATGTATATTGAATATGACTCTCCAGTTGGGTGTCTTTGTTGACCTTAACATCTTACCATATTCATAATCTTCTGTAGCCAACCTTTTGATTTTTTGGATTTCGTCTTTGTCAATATTTGCTTCTTCATACATCCCTTTTTCAACTAGATCATCATATATCTCTTCTGGAGACCGTTCTTTAAACATTAACTCTCACCTCAAATGGTTCCAACGAACCTTTTATATTAAACCCTTTGATAATGTTTGGGATTAGCTTGTGGTCCAATTCTCTTTTGATCTCTTCTGGCTTCCTATATCCAAATATCTCTATTTCTCTTTTTAGTTGGGATTCTATCCTTCCTTTCTCAAAGTCATCTGCCTTTCCATAGATAAAAATGTCAACATCGCTTGATTTGTTCCAATCTCCCCTTGCAAAACTGCCGAAAAGTATGGCCGTCTTGATACCTTCATCTGAGTTCAAGCACTCAAATAGCCCTGAAGAGTCAAGCATATTTAGCCCAAACATACTTTTCTCATCCCTAAACCTTTGAGTATCTCTGTTTGCAGTATAATAAGGCATCTTACCTTTAGGTTTAGTCCTGATAATTATTGCTTCCTTTACCAATTGTTTTAATCCAAAATTGACCCTTTCCCTGCTTAGGCCAGTTTCCATACATATATCTTTAAAGTGCCATCTTCTTAAGCTTTCCAGAAAAAATATCTTTTTTATCTCATTTTTTATATCTTTCATATTAGTATGAAAAATCATACTATTATTTAAATATTACCCTATAAAAAGAATGCCTTGAAGTAGGGATAGTCATCCCTGGCGATTTCAACCAGCCAGCTAATCAGGTATGCTGCAAGAAACCGTAACAATTAAATACGATCATAATTAGAATCTAGATATGGGCCTAACAAAGTTCTTCACAGACGTTTCAGTATATAACATCTTCTGGTGCGTAGTTCTTATGATAATCTTAGTATATCTGCTTCTCAAGATATTTGTCCTGCAGGGAAGCATAGACCTGTCAATCACGCCTATATAGAGCAAACTTTATATACTATCCCTGCTAGAAATTCACTTATAAATAAATGGGTGATGTTCATATGCAAAAAAGAGGCGTTTCTATCGCATTTAACACTATAATCATCGCTGCAATAGCTTTGG
This sequence comes from Nanobdellota archaeon, assembly GCA_018813725.1. Lineage (GTDB taxonomy): Archaea > Nanobdellota > Nanobdellia > Woesearchaeales > JAHJBD01 > JAHJBD01. Next base: position 1,815 of record JAHJBD010000029.1, read on the forward strand.
TTGTCCTTATAGTCCTCTGGATAATCTTCACAGGAGGTATCAAGAAAGGCGCTGGAGGCATAGGCAATGTTGAAGGTGAATCGATCGCGCAGGTAAATGATGTCTCATGGTGTTTGCCTACTACTATGACTGGCGGCGGGTGTGAGATTGATAAGACAGATGGTTGCCACAAAGCCAAAATTGAGAAGACCACAGATAGCTGTAAACTAGTTTGTGATAAAAATCAACAAACACAACAAAAACATAAAGTCTTGAAGACAGAAGCTGCATCCTCTGTTGATTGTAAATTAACAGAAGTACCCGGACATTTCTACTGCTGCACATGAACAAAAGAGCTGTTGAGCTATCGATCACCCAATTGATAGGGTTTGTGATAGTTGCAGTGATATTCCTAGGGACAATCGGATTGGTCATGAAGATTGTCGGCATCATGGCTGAAAAGCCAGATGAAGCTACATTGAACAGCTTTGAAAACCTTGTTCATGAGCTCGAGACAATAGAAGACGGCCAGACAAAAGAGGTTCCTTACTATATTGGTGAGAGTTTTTACCTTTTTGATGAAAAGTGTAGTGCTATGCCAGTTGAGGAAGACATCTGCATCTGCAGCAGTGACAACTGCAAAAAAGTACTACAAAAGCATTATTTTGAGAAAGGCAGATTCATAGACGTTCCAGCAGAGATAAGAGGAGAGATATCAGGAAAAGAAAGGGGAGTAAAGAACGTCATAATAAGAAAGGTCGGTGAGGTTGTTACAGTCACAGACACATGAAAGGAAAAAAAGGATTTTGGAGTATTATAATCTCAGCAGTCTTGGTCACAATCATCATAGGTACACTGCTGGTCATTTTCAATCTTACAACCTGGGCAGGTATCAAAGCTTTCTTAGGCCTTGGCTTTGATGATGGCCAGCCAAGCGGATTAACCCCTTCAAACTGCGAGACTCCTACTTGCTCAATGATGGCGCTTCAATGCGCAGTAAACAGTATGGGAATTAAGCAACCAGGCTGGCTTCCGCCTTACACAGATGATAATAGTATTTGTCCCGCGGGATGGAAATATGGTAAAAAAAACCCTATACTTGGCAATGTAATCTCTAGGTTTTTCACAGGTAGCGCTATAGAAGATACCATTGAAAATGATTGCGAGGGCATACTTTACGGCAAGACCTGCGTCCAGTGTACTGCTTCACCCACAATCTGTACCATAAATAACTTTGACCTTCCACAAGATCTTGACGACACTTTGATCCAGAAATATGTTTCAGGGATTGGTGATCCATTATATGTCGCATACGCAGAAGCATTCCCTAAGGGCGAGGATGCATACTGGCAGTCAGGCCTTTACAGCTGGGGAATCCCAGTAATCTTGACAGGGGCAGTGACAAATGCAGTCCTTGGTCCAGGCGGCGGTTTAGGTGATAAAGTAAATGATGCGCTTTCAAAATCTACTGCAAAAGGCTTGTCAGGGTTTGCAAAATCTTCTACAATAATAAAGGAAGGGATCTCTTTTGCAGCAGAACAATCCATAATTACTCGAGTATTAAAAAATGTCTACAATTGGTTTAGGGGCGCAACACCACAAAAGATGATCAAGGTAACTTTGATCAAAGAAGCTCTCCAGCAGACAGATGACCCTTTTGTCAAAAGCCTTTCACCTACTGAATTAGACGACCTAGTAGGTGAGATATCAAAAGGCGTGGGGAGGAACGGCGCCGTATCAGATCAAGTCATAAAAGATGCGATAGGTAATGCACTCACAAAACACGCGTCAGGCGTTGCAGGTCTTACAGATGACATACTAAAGGAGGCTGTTGCTGGTCTTGACGCTGATGGTGCTATCGCAGCACTCCAGCAGAATCCAGGGTTAAGGAGCCAATTGCTTGCGGCATTATCTGGTTTAGGTGACGATGCTCTAAAACCAAATACTCCAGTTGGAAGCAGGATTGCAAGCCAACTTTCTGTGGGTGATATGATCTCAGGCTACAGTAACACTGGACAATCAGGAGCAGAAAAACTCGCAAACATTGTGCAAAACAGCCTTTCAGACCCGATAAAAAGCAAATATGCAAAACAGATAGGTGTGATAACCCAATCTAATGTAAAGCAGATTCTCGGTTCAAATCCCGGCCTTGCATCAGCAGTAAGGGAAGTATTTACACAAGACCCAAATAGTGCAGTCTTGCAGGAAGCAATCAAGAGCGCTAAAGCCAGGCTATTACCCACACTTGCAGCAGACGATACATTATTGAGATCAGACGCAGTGTTAGACCTCTTCAGAAAAAATGTACTTGGCAGTACAGATGATGCTATCCAAGCAGCAGCTCAGCAAGGCCTTAGGGGCACCAGCGCACTTACTGTACTTTCAGACCAGGTTGTAACAAATCTTGACACTAGTTTTTTGGTTCAGCCCATAACAAGCCAACAGATGAAAGTTATTTCACAAGCAAACAAGTTCAGGGCATTTCTTGGAAAATACCAAGGTACTGATGCCGCAGTGACCCAGGCGCTGAAAAATCAGCTGACTGACAAAAGCGCCACAGTCATAGACAACCTTGCATCATTGCCGACTACAGTCGGAAGAAACACCCTTGAGCAGGCGATAGACCTTCAAAACCATATGCTTAGCACACCTCAAGGAAAGCAAGTTCTTAAGGAAGGACTTAAGATAATGGATACAGTTGATACTACTACTCTCACAGCAGGAGCTCAAAGATACCAGAAATTCTTAGAGACAGCATTGCGAGGTTCAGGACTGGCTTTGTTTGCCACGCAGGTTGACAGCGATGGAGATCCAACCCTATTGGGGCTTGGCGCAGCAGCAACCCTTGCTCCAGGAAAACTTATCGGCGGACTTAACAATGTAAGGGGCATAAATAAGCTTGCGGCTATGATGATGCTCTCTATCCCAACAATGTTAAGGGACAGGCAGCTTGAAAGGGACCTTCCTGCAGGAAAAGGCCAGCTGAGATTGAGCGCAGCAATCACTCCAAAAGAAGGGGAAGTAGCTGATTATCCTATCAAAGAAGAGGCTTCTAACTACTATCTTGAACTGGTAAAAGACGGCGGCCAGCTTCCAGAAAGATTGCACCTGGTAAGCCCTTGCAAAGCAGACATTACTTTGAAGCATGAGAAATCTGCATGCTATCTGAATAAAGACATCAGCCAGTATGATATGTTTGATTTTGGCAACGGCCCAATCCCTGTTGACACAAACACTATAGATTATGTAGTAAAAGAAACAGATTTCACTGACAGGATCGCCCAACTTAAGGCAAATATCCTTGCAGAAAAGCAAAAGATTGCATCAGAAGAGCTCATGCCTATAACTGAAAACACCCAGCTAGCAGATCTATCCCTGGTTGAAGCAGGCTGGAGATACAAGCATGAATGGGAATGGTTCCAAGGATCAAAAGTTAGCGGCCAGTCCAACTGGTATTATAAGTACGATGATGGCGTATTATTAGCAAGGGACAATGAAGGATATCTAAGGATATTCAACGAGTTCCTAAATTACTGGGAAAGGATCGTCAAACAATATGATGCAGACCATATTTGGCATAGAAGCAAAACATTCATCTGGGAGGATGATGATATCAAGGCACAATCTGGGTGGAAATATAGCATTATCCAAGGTCAGCTTTTTGGTTTGGACGACCATAATAGGATGAGAAAGATGTACTACTCCACAAACTCTAACCCTCCCTACTTGGATTGGACACCTATTAAAGTTACAGAGGTGCAGGAATTCATCGATCAAGCTAACCAAAAAAAGGCAGCAAGGAAAACTGATCTTCTCACTACATTAGAAAATGCCAACATTAACAAACAAAAATGCAACCCAGTTGCTGCAATAGAAAGCTACCAATTCTGTTGCGTCTACGAATCCACTGAGTCAGGTTCAGTTGTGGACCGAAAACTGGTGAATTCAAGGTCAGAATGTGGAGAACTAAAGAGAGAAGAGCAAGAATGGGTGCCAGTGATTGAGACTGGAGACGGTTTTTACATAACAGTCCAGAAAACTTATGCAAAAGGGACAGCCAATCCTCCTGAACAATGCAATGTAAAATCAAAAATAAGTGATTACGATGCTTGTTATGATGCACTTGTTGATTACCAAACAATTTCCTACACAAATAGGGATATCTACTATAATCCATTATTATTTGATTATGATGCTGATGTGCACGAAGCCCTGTCCAGCGCAGATGAATCGATCCTTGATATCCTAAGGGCGCCAGTAACAGAGATCGAATTCTTTAGGATATTGAATCGAGAATCAAGAAAAGATCGGCCAGATACAAAAGTCGAACAGCTTAATACCTTGCAAGATGTATACGATACAATAACTTTCCCTTATTGCAAGGACAATGAGCAATCCTGTCTTATCTATGCTATGTATGGTAGTGGTAATTCATTGCTTGGTTCTAACCAGGCAGTATTAATCGATTATAATACTTTTAAAGCGATGCAAAGCATTGGTGATTTCAACACAATATCCGGTAATAAGGCATTTGAGCGTGTTAGAGATTATGTTCCGATAGGCTACTATAATGATATAGCTAGGGATAAGGGTTTCAAGAACCAGTGGACAGATGCAGACATCGCAATATTCCTTGAATACCAGCTTAGAGACTGCCTTAATGCTGCAGAAGTTGTAAATACTATCCCTTATCTTAGGAGACTATACCAATTAGACCAGTTTGAAAATCTTGCTGAATCAGGCTATGTCAAAGATTGTGTTGACGGTTATAATGTCCTTTTCCCAAATTATCTCAAGAAACAGCTAATCCCTAACTTACTAAGCTACAGGAGAAGGATCGGCACAGTACATCTCTTTGATAATTACGCAATCCCTGAATTCAGGAAGATTGAATCTGACAGGATATACAATGACGACGATTTCTATAGCCTTTACACCTCAAAAAGATATTATCAGCTTAAGGCAGATGCATTGGAAAAATCAAAAGAGGCAGCAGGAAAGATTGGAAGTTATTTAGTAAGCCATTACAAAGACCTAACAGAAGATGACTTTGACCAATTCATCCAGATAAGCGACACACTTAGGCAAGATTACAGTGATAGGATAATAACTGATGGTGTGGTAAAATACTGCCCAGGTGATATTGATCAATATGAGGGCACTGACTTTTATCTCAACAACAATGTGCAAAGGCCTGACTCTATAAGAGTATATCCAGACATGATCCCTTACAAGGATGAACCATATAACTATTGTTACTCTGGAAAACAGCCAACAACCGCAAAATATGTTAAGGCAACTGCCATCCTAAGCTCAGTTTTCTTAGATCCAGTTGTAGGGGCTTTTGCAGAGTATGTGACAGGAGGTTGCTTTGGCGCAACAGTTGCAGCACCTTGGCTTGTACCATGCGCAAGAGCAGCTCTGGCAGCAAAAGGTGCAGTAGAAGCAGCAGCGATCAATTGGGCAGAAAAGACCAGAAAATGGCCAAACCATGAATTGGCCGCCACTACAACAACAACAGGCCAGGTAAGACAGACTAACTTGTTGAACCGAAAAGTCGACCAATACATGGATGAATTCCAAAGAAACAAGAAGATCTTCAATGTTAAGCGAGGTACAGAGTATCTGGTTGAATCAATCACAGACTGCGAACTATCAACCACAACAACACTAGAAGTAATCTTCTACAATTTCCAGGCATTTGACAGAAGGTTGGGTGACCAGGCGATAAGTTTCCAGTGGGATGCAAAGAAAAACAAAGCATTAGCAGGCAGCATCAACCATAACTTTATGCGGGATGCAAATTGGTGGGGTAGGTGGAGCTATGATCAAGTATCCAGCATGGATCTTTTCAAATATCTTGATGCCACAGACTTCTATTACATTAGAAATATTTTGGCAAGCTCATATTCACTAGATGGTTTAGCAGATAATCTTGTAAGGGCCATCAATTCAGAAGACATGAAAGTAGGTGCAACCTGGGGCGAGACACCTGACGGCAAAGGAAAATACATTGACACTATCGCACCAGGGCTGCAAGGAAGGCAGGCCATTATTGATAAAATCACAAAGAACAGACCTAATTATATCGAGAATTGGATAACTCCTGCAAATTGCAAAAACACGGATATACTTTATAGATGTAAAATCGGAAGCAAGACAGAGACTTGCACACTTAAAGATGGAAAGATCTGCACAGGTACAGGGACAGAATGTTCAAAAGATTGTTTCTGCCTATCTGAAAACCTAAAAGCAGGAGATATCATCAAGTTCCAGGAAGGAAATGAGATATATGAGATGAACTTCAAAGGTTATGACACTGCACCAGAGATCAAATGTATAGAAAACTGCAGGAAAAATACAGGTGTGCTTGATCTTGCTGCATCAGAAACATAACCTTTAATTCTTAATTAACTCAATCTAATCAACGTAATCCCATTGGTCTCAAAGTTAGTTATCTGTTCTTGTGTGAAATTTCCAACCATCACACCGCCAGAGCTTAAAGTAAAATCTTCATTAAACCTGTCCCGGTCATCAAGAACCTTGTCATAGAATATCCCAAAGCCTACTTCAGTAAAATTAAATGCTTTAAAGTTCTGGTAATCCTTTCCCCATGCGACATTGATATCACCTTCAACATAGCTTAACCAATCTGAATCGATGAATATGTTTGCATACAGCTGATCACCTTCAAAGTTTTCAACTATTATCCCTTCAATTATACCATCCTCTGGCACCATCCTATCTGTGACCCTCATCCTGGTTATGCCCAAGAATTCTTCCTCATATTCACTGTTGAAATATTCACCTGAATAAAGCCCGTCAGATGCAAAGGCAGTGTAAGCATTCTCATCTTTCCATTGCTGCAGCCCAGAGCCGTCAATGTAGCTTCTGCCGCCAGTTGCCTTTTCAACATCTACTACTGTGTAGTTATCTTGCTGAGAAACCCATTCGTTAACAGGAACTTTCTTAGGTTGCACAAGCAATAATGTTGCTATTATCAAAACAAGAACTGTAGCACCTCCAACAACATACCACCACTTTTTTTCCATACTTCATTATTTCACCTTCAAGTATATATAATTTTTGGCATAAATCCGAGTATGTCCCAAATAATGGTTGCCATCACTCCATGAGCTTATTTGGTTAAGATAGCTAACTGACAAGAGGGTTGGCTCTTTCGGAGAATGTCAGTTATACATCTTTCCAATCAGAAGCGAATTAGATGGCAACCCGAGCGTTAGCGAGACTTTCTACTAAGCCCCCCAAATCCGAATTATTTATATACTCAAAAGCTCATTTTTTAACCAGAAATGGGGAAAAGAGGTTTGTTTAGGTATAAGAAGGCACAAGGAGTAGAATCCGAAGTGATTTTCATAATCGCGCAGCTTGTTATCGTAGTTTTAGCGATATCTATCTGGCTCTATTTTCTAAACTCAAGCCTCAATAAAGACCTCTTTGAACGCAAATACATGGTCCAGGACATCGCGTTATTATCAGATATTATCCAGTCTTCTCCGCATAATGTCTACGCTATCTACAGCTATGACAAGACCTACAATCTTGCAGACTATTACAATATTGAATTTCCAGCAACAATAACTGGCAATACTCCACCAGATTTCAACAAGGTTTTGGCATACGGTGATCCAAAAACAAGCAAAGAGGTATGGTACCCTTATTCAGAAGATCTGCTCACAAACTTCAGGTTTAAGACAACACCAAACCTTAAAGCAAACAAGATGATGTTATACAAGCTTGGTAATACTGTCGATATCAAATCAGACTTCACACAGCCAGACCTATTGTTTCTGGAATGCCAATCAGGCCCAAAATCAAATATCCCAACCTACCAGTTTACAGTTAGCCCATACGATGACACAACTAAAACAATCACAACAGAAGAAGAAGGAACATTAAGGGGAATTTATTTCAAATTCAAAGATAAGGTTCCTTACACACAAGAGATAACTGGAGATATGGGTATTATATTCTCAGTCAATCCAGCTGACCAAAACATCATCAAGGTAATCATCCCTGATGATCCAGACAAGAAAAGGCTTGTCTGCAATATCCTAAACAAGATTACAATGCACGATAAGAACATCTTTTCAGGCGTAACCATAATCCCAGAAGGAGAATCAGATCCAATCTTATTCAAGGTAGAGGTTGCAACTAATGTCAATGCACAATCAATATTCAACCAGATTAATGACGCAATAAAACCAGGTACAATGATATGAAAGACAAAAAAGCCATGATATCCCTGTACACAAGCAACTGGATATTTAGAGCAGTATTCCTTGCCATAATGACAGTCTTAGTATTATTTGTTGTAAATTACATGACAAGCGCAGAGGTGCATGCAGAGCACTTAAGAGCAGAATCATTTGCAGCAAGAGTGCTATACTCACCTCATGGAATAGGATTCACTGATCAAGAAGGCAGGTTCTATCCCAAAACAATAGACCTAGAAAAGTTCAAGTCCACAAACGCAGTAAACCCAGAATCCCCATTGTTGAACGAATTAGTCAATTTCGGCGAAAGAAAATTTATTGCAGCAAAGCTTGAACTAAAAAACCTAGACACTAACAAAATTATCTGTCCGTTTGACATCCCAGCAGGAACACCATGCCCAACAGAGCTTGATGGGATATATTTTAACCATAACAAGTTTGGCGAATGGTCGCTTTTTAGTTTTGACAGATCCCAGTTCACAAAGATCGATAAGCAGGTCTATGTCCTGATAAGGCAAGGCAATAATTGGCAAAGAGGCAGATTAAACATACAGGTGGTGACGCCGCTTGGATAAAAGGGGAGCTTTAGGCACTGGCGAGACAATATTGCACTTCTTATCCTATTTCATGCTTGTTGCAGTAATAATAGTCACCCTATTAACATTCAACAATGTTCAGCGCCAAAACCAGCTTAGGATAACAGATATCACTGGAGAGATAGAGAAAAGCGCATTTATCATGAACTATCTTAGGACACCGATAGTGATCAACAACATAAATTCAACAATGACAGAGCTTATCGCATTATCTTATGACAATCCAGAGTATGATGCTCAATTAAAATCAGAGACAGAAAAACTGATAAACGATTTTTATGACGGAATTTTCTATTTTAAGCTTGAGATGCATGACCAGACAAATCTAAAGACCGTCCAAAACTATCTTTTCACCCCTGACACAATCCCTATCTTCCTTACAAGAGACCCGCTTATTGAAGCAAGCGCCGAAGTCCCAAAGATATACTCATCAGGAAATACCTACATACAAGCTAACATCACGATATTTGCTAAGTTTGTAAAAGAAGGCACATGGTGCTTTGCACCTTGGCGTGAACGCTGCCATGAAGACGGAAAGCAATTATGCTCATGCGACAGAGTAGGCTACAGGCTTTTATGGCAGTGCCAATCATGTCCAGTAGACACAAAAAAGAAGCTTAGCGGCGACTGCGATTATGAGAGGCTGGTATGCAAATGAAAAAAAAAGCCCAATTCTTCAACATCCCCCTTGTTATAGGCTTGATAATAGTGCTAACATTCGCATACTTTAAGTATGAACAAAAATATGAAAGCTTTGACCAGGTTCTTGGAAAAAGACAGACTGCCTTGATGCTTGCATATGAAAAAGGAGACAGAATTGATTACTTCATGGACCAGTCAACAAGATTCTCAGGCTATGAAGCATTGACAGAGCTTGCAAGAAAAGGGTCAATAAAAGATCCAGACAATCACTGCAAAAATATCAATGATTATACATTATGGATGTACCGTGATAAAACTACAGGAACAGATCTTGAATGCTTTCCAACTGAAAATACAGTCAAGAACAACTTTACCACGCTTCTCACACAATACACAAACGACTACATGGCTGGATTCGGCCTGCCAACTTACAATTTTGGGATAATTCCAAGATACAGTAAAGAAAAACAGCTTAACATCAGCTTTTACCCTGCACAACCAGTATTATGGGACATAGTGCCCTCCCCTTCCTACATAAGGGCAAAATGGGGATTTATACCTCTACCTTTCACAAAATTTACACAATACTTTGCACGGACTGGTGTTATTGCAGTAAAAAACAACTACCATCAGCAGTTTGACTTTAACATCAGCATCTATGATACAGTTGTTGAAAAAGCAAAAGAACTCAAAGACAAGGTCAAAGAACACGAGCTTTCTGGAGAACCATTTGACAAAGCAGTAAAATCCAGTCTCAAAGACCTTAAGCTCTACGATGACACAACCGTAGACCCAAAAAAGCTAGAAGAGCTAAAAAGCATGGGAATATTAAGCTGGAAAGAGCAATGCTCAAGCCCTGAAAAGATTGTATATGACGATTTTATCAATGACCTCCAAGCATGCGCTGACTCTATTGAAAAAGGCTGCTACTGTGACCTAACCCCCCCAGATAACATCCAGGATAACACCTATCATATTGAACTTAGAACCGTAGATACAAAGATGGTTGCATACACCAGTATAAACCGCGTTCCGATAAAGACCTCATTAGATATCGAAGGCCCATATTTTATAGAGGATTATGACAAATCATTTGAATATCAAGATACAGATTACTATCTAACCTACAAAGGGAGCAATCTAGAAAACTCAGATATACAATGGAGCGGCCCAAGATGGGATGCACCAAACAAAAAAGTAAGGCTCTACAAAAACCCAAAAGGAAATATCGCTTTCATCGATACAGACGAATATGATAGCAAAGGCTTCAAAGACTTAAAACCCTGCAAAACTCAAAGGTCAAGATATGTCAAGAACTGCGTTGTAATAAACTCAACCTTCCCATCAAAATACCAAGCCGAATATACACAGTATGAAAAGAATTGGATCTGCTGCAAAGAAGATAGCCCATTATTTGGTATCTCTTACTCAGCAAGAAAACGTGAAGATTGTGTTGAACCATTTAACCCAAACCCAACAGGCTTTGAAAGCTTGTTTGAACAGACATCTTTCAAATACTGCGAAAACCAAGGCAAGGCAAAGATACAGAACATAACAATAAAGTTCGCATTAGAGCTGCCAGACACTGTGCCACCTAGGCCAGTTGTGATAGAAGACATACCTGACCTATTAAAGAATCAAAATTCAGTAATCCTGATATGGCAAAGGACAGATGAGGACGATATTGAGAAATTCACGATATACTGGTCAGATCAGGAATTCCAAGATGAACTTTTAGAATCAACCACTATTCCCAAAAAGATTGAGCTAGAGACAGCCAAGGCAACTCCAAGAGAAGACCTAGAGCTTGACTGCATCACCCCAGAACTGTGCGTCTGCGACTACAAGCCAACTGGCGGACAGCTTACTAAAGGAAACTTCTACTATGTATTGAAGAAAAACTGGTATGTCTATGTATTAGAAGACCCAGATTTAGAAGATGACAAGGAATATAACTTTGGTATAACTGCAACAGACGACTATGGCAATGTAATCAAAAAACTCAATGAAGCTGGTGCAACAGAAAACTACAAAAAAGGCATATCAAAGGACGACAAAGCACCAAAGCAGATAATACCAACATACATCACATCAGAAGATAAGCTCACATGGACTGCTCCTTCTGACACTGATCTTAAAGAATACAAAGTTTACTACAAGACAAGCCCATTCACATTAATAGATGGCCGCTATCAATACATAGACTTTTCAGAACATTTCCTTACAACAGGCACAGCATATCCAGACCTTGTTATGAATATCTGGGCAAACCCCATCGGAAACAGGGTTTTTAACAAGTTCTATGTTGCAGTAGTAGGAGTTGATGACAAAGGAAACGAGTGCAGACAGACAGACGCTCGCGAAGTAGAACAAAAGTGACTATTTCAAAACATAAATATATTTAAAATCAGCAACTAAACCAACAACAATGCTACAAATACCTTTAGATCAGATAATAGAGAAGATAAAAGAAAAATCAGGACTATCAGAGCAAGATATCAAGAAAAAGATAGATGACAAGCTAAAGCAGCTTTCAGGCCTTATCTCAAAAGAAGGCGCAGCGCACATAATCGCAAACGAGCTTGGGATTAAGCTTTTTGAACAGACTTCAGGAAAATTGCAGGTAAAAAACATCCTTGCAGGCATGCGTGATGTTGAAGCGACTGTAAAAGTAACAAACGTATTTCCTATTACAGAATTCTCCAGAAAGGACGGAACACCAGGGAAGGTAGGTTCTTTCATAGCAGGAGACGAGACAGGAACAATCAGGTTTGTACTGTGGAACGAACAGACAAATCTTCTTGACCAACTAGCTCCAAACACCATCATCAAGATTGTTGGCGGCTATGTCAAGGAAAATCAAGGAAGAAAAGAGATACATGTTAATGACCGCTCAAAACTGCTTATCAATCCAGAAGGCGAGACGATAGGTGATATTGGTAAACCAGAAGCACAAAGAAAAAAGATCAAAGACTTAGCAGAGACAGATTCTAATGTTGAGATATTCGGAACAGTAGTACAGGCTTTTGATCCAAGATATTATGAAGTATGTCCGCAGTGCAATAAACGCGCAAGGCCAAAAGATTCAGGCTATGCATGCGACCAACACGGTATGGTAACACCAGCTTATGCTTACTTGATCAACTGCGTATTAGACGATGGCACAGAGACTATACGCGCAGTGTTCTTCAGAAATCAGATGGAACACCTCACACAAAAAACCCAAGAGCAATTACAGCAGGCAAAAGACAGCCCAGAACAGCTTGAACAGATTAAATCAGATCTTTTAGGAAGCCAGGTAAAGGTCACAGGCAGAGTCTCAAAAAACGAGATGTTTGACAGGATGGAATTTGTAGCTCAGACAGTAGATCCTAAACCAAACCCAAAGGACGAGATAGGCAAGCTTCAGGATCTTGAACTATAAAATGATGTGGAAAACCCACCTTGCATTTGGATTTCTTGTCGGACTTTTTCTCATACAATTCTTTAGGCCGCAAAACCAGATACTTTTCATGGCACTTATCTGCCTTGCATCAGTTCTCCCAGACATAGACCATCCAAACTCAAAAGTAGGCTCAAAAGTCAAGGTTATTGGATTTTTATTTGAACACAGGGGCTTTTTCCACGGCATTGCAGCAATATTCCTTTTCTCTATCCTATCTTACATGTTGTTCAGGCAGTTCATATACGCAGAAGCAGTCTTCTACGGCTATCTCTCACACCTTATATCAGATTCAATAACCCATGAAGGTATAATGCCTTTTCACCCATTACTGAAGTTCAGGATAAAAGGTCTGATAAAGACTGGCGCTGCAGCCGAATACTTAATTTTTCTAATCTTGGTCATCTTCGATATATACAAAGTTATTCACATGTGATTTATCTTGTTTTTGCTGTAAATCTTACTTATATTCTATAAACTATATTCCCAAATATCACTGGACACGCCCAATCTCCCAATATTCAGTAATATTAAGCCATAATACCCAGAAATCACCCAACCACAGGACACAGGACATCCACGCATAACCTATTTAAACAACCTTGCCTATCTAGTACTTGGTTGTCAAGAAATTGATAACTACTCCGCTTCCTGGGGTAGTGGCCTCGGCTTCGAGGAACTGACCCACCCTAAGGGAAGTTTGAAATAAGACGCGAAAAAGCAAGGAGGTGTTTTCTATGGAAAACGCACAAAATACAGGCTATCAGCCTGAAAAAAAATTTAGTACAGGCGCTATAAGCGCAACTGTATGGAAAAACGCAGGCACTGCAAAGACCGGTGAAGAACGGGAATACAGGACAGTATCTATACAAAGAAGATACACTGATAAGGCAGGCAAATGGCAGACAACTAGTTCTATGAGGATAAATGATCTGCCAAAAGCAGCCTTAGTCATAACTAAAGCATACGAATACCTGGTTCTCAAGAACCAGGATGACGTAACACTTCAAGACGATGTCGAAGACATCGTCATGTGAGGTGACTTAAGATGAAAGAAGATAATCAAGAGGTGGATGAGATGGAACAAGAGCTAGAACAGCCAGAATTAGAATCAGAAGAATTATGTGAAGTAGAAGAAAAATCATCAAGAAAGACAAAACAAAAGACGATCTGTGACCTGCCTGGTGTAGGCGCAGCAACAGCTGAAAAGCTTCAGGCAGCAGGGTTTCAGGACCTTATGGCAGTTGCAGTCGCAACCCCTGGTGAACTTATTGACGCTACTGGGATGACACAGGCCACAGCAAAAAGAGTTATTGCTGGTGCAAGATCAGCTTTGGATATGGGATTTGAATCTGGAGCTGAGTATCTTGAAAGAAGAAAGAGCATCTTAAGGATAAAGACAGGAAGCAGCGCTTTTGACACGCTTCTGGACGGTGGATTAGAGAGCGGATGCATCACAGAATGCTTTGGCCAGTATGGTTCGTCAAAGACACAGCTTGCACACCAGCTTGCAGTCAATGTTCAGAAACAATATCCTGGGAGCTATGCGGTATTTATCGACACAGAGTCAACATTCAGGCCTGAGAGGATTATCCAGTTTTCAAAAGGTGCTGGCCTTGACCCTGATGATGTGCTTAAACACATCAAGGTTGCGC
>JAHJBD010000030.1 GCA_018813725.1 Nanobdellota archaeon
AGAACATGGGAAAAAAGTAATCAGCCCGTTTGTTTTTCAATAATCAAATAGTTTTATATATTTTCTTTTTCTTTTACCATTTCTATGAAGAAAAGCCTTACCTCTTTAGAGCTGCACTATGTGGTGCATGAACTTCAGTTCTTGATAGAATCAAAAGTGGACAAGATATACCATCCTGAGAAAGATAAGCTCATTATCCAGTTCCATAATGCCAAAGGTAAAACTATACTTAATGTCCAATCCGGAAAATATATGTTCATCACTGACAAGAAGCCAGAAGCCATTGAACCCACCGGTTTTTGCATGAAGCTTAGGAAGACGCTTGATAATGCAAGGTTAAGGGAGCTGCACCAGTTTGGTTCAGAGCGGATTGTAGAGTTTGTATTTGAGAAAAAAGAGGGGATATCAAAGCTTATAATTGAATTCTTCAGCACCGGAAATATCATACTAATAGACGACCAAGAAATTATCCAGGCAGCAGTATACTATGATGAATGGAGAGATAGGATAATAAGGCCAAAAGCCAAGTATTCATACCCTAAGAAGGAATTGAACTATTTTGAGCTGGATAAGGAAAAACTGCTGCACCTTGTGCAAGATTCAACAAAGGACAGCATTGTGACCACGCTTGCAGTAGAATTAGGCATTGGCGGAACCTATTCTGAAGAGATCTGCAGGTTAGCAGAGATAAAGAAAAACACTATACCGGGCAGCGTTACAAAGAAGGAATTCGATGCTCTTTTTGATGCCTTATCCAACGTAATGAAGAAAGCCATTAAGCCAGTCCAGATACTGGATAATAACGTGATTATCGATATTGTCCCTTTTCCCATGAAGGTGTATTCTGATTTTGAAAAATTGCCTTTTCCAAGCTACAATGAAGCGCTCAACGATTATTTCTCAAAATACCAACCAAAAAAAGTGACCCAAAAGGAAAAGGAGATTGAAAAGGTCAAAAGGATCATACTTCAGCAAGAGCAAAAGATCAAAGAGCTTGAAGAGGCTGAGATTCAGGATAAATCAAAAGCAGATATTATATACCAAAATTATCAGCTGATAGATGAGATCCTAAAAGAGGTCAACAAGGCAAAGGAAAAGTATTCTTGGGAAGAGATCCGATCAAAGCTTAAAGGCCATAAGATAATAAAAGAACTTAACACTAAAGACAAGAAATTATTAGTAGAACTTACTTAACCTCTTTATACCCTTCTTCATCATCCTCTTTTTTCTTTGTCAATATCCACCACCAGTAATATCCAGCAGTAACGATGATAACTATCAGCAAAGGCAAAGCTATCTTCCAAAAATCCCATGAGCCCCAGCCTATTGCTGCGCCTGTGATATCAGGTACACTGCCATTGCTTTTGTCACCTTCAGCAATTGGTTCGTCTTCATCAAATGGTCTTGCTTCATCTGGACTTTCTGGCTCAATCTCTCTTGATCCAGAATCTTCTGTAATCTCTGGTATAGGTTCATCAAGCTCAAAAGCAACATCACCATCTGAAGGCTTAACAACCCTGCTTCCGCCTCCCCCTCCTCCGCCACCACCGCCTCCTCCACTGCTGATCGATACAGCATATGTGTGGTTGAAGATTGCAGTATGGTTTAACATATCACTAACATTAACCCACAATAAATAATTGCCATCAGAAAGACTATTAGCATTATAATTAAATGTTATATTATCTGATGTTGTCATGTTGACCGAAACACCATTTAACTTTGAATTGAACATGAAAACAGTCTCATTGAATATCACTGATAGCGTTGCAGATGAAGAACCTATACTTCCAGAAGGTAAGAACCTTGGTGATATCACTTTGGTATCCACAGTTAATGTCTTATTATCAGAAAACCCAGAATTAACCTCATCTTCACAACTGATCGCCCACTTAAATGTTGTTTCAGGAGCATTGTAACTGAAATTGTTCAGTCCAACAATGACATACCTGGTCAACACCGGTGAAAAATTACCAGTAATATTAGTATACAATGAGCAGCTAAGATTATTATCTAACCTATCGCTCACATTAAATACGAAAGTGATATTAGAATTGTTAACATAGCCTATTGGGCTGATCAATGTGATATTTGGCGCAGTCCTGTCAATCACAAAAGTCCTTGTCTCAGTAGAGCTCACATGAGCAAACGTATCGTTGGCAGTAGCATTTAGATAATAACGCCCTTCAGGAAGCAGGGTAATATTCACAAAATAACCTGTTGATTTAGCAGAACTATAATTTATCAATGTGCTTGAATTGTACAAGTAGATGTTGATACTATCCAAATGCGCATCTGCAGCGCTCACATTAGCATATATCCAATCGTTATGGTAGTACCCCGAAGCAATGGTCGGACTTACAAAGGTTATGTTCGGGAAAATACTATCGACAAAGAAGGATACAGCAGTCCAGTTTTTCCTTCCTACTAAGTCAGTCACAGTCAGGTTCCAGAAATTATTATCTTCAGTACTGTTGATTTCATAACTATTGGTACCATTAATGCAGGCAATTATTTTGGCAGTAACACCATCAAAAACTGAACAATTTGCAATATTCAAATCATTTAAAGTAAAATTTATGTACCTTACTTTTACTGAATAATTATTATTCTCTGAAGGAGAGGTTATAACTATTTTTGGATTAGTCAAATCCACATAAAATATGGCTGGATGGTTAGGTCCTGCAGGCGGTGCACTGATATTATCATCAATCTTTATGCTCCATCTATTCTGTCCTTCTTTTGAAATAAAACCGCTAAGGGATGTGTTTGAGCAATTATATTCTACTTTGTTTCCATCATCGAATCCAGTGACCACATTGTACCAACATTTACTATCATTAGTGAGGGTTTTATCCGGAGCAGACCAAATAATATTAGACACATTATACCCATAATACGCTCCATCAACTGGAAAATCAATAAAATTTCCGCCTGCAGCCATAATCCCTGCATCTTGCGCATTTACAACTAGGCACAGCCCAATTACCAATAGAAACGCTAAGATATAATTTTTAAATCTCATATTCTTATTATGTAGATCTTGATAGTATAACTTTTATTTAAACTTATTTATTCGATAGGGGCGACCAAAAGCTTTATAAACAAATATTTACTCCTCACTATTGGACGGTCATAGGGGCCTGGTTCACCCGATCTCATTTCGAACTCGGCAGTTAAGAAGGCTACCGTTCTTGGTTGTACTGCATTGCGCGGGAACCCAAGGAAACTGTCCACCTTTTTTTAACCAAACGTTTTTAAAGATAATCTTTTTCTCCATACCTATGAAAGTTACAGTTGTCGGCACTGGATATGTGGGCCTTGTATTAGGCACTTGCCTTGCAGAGATGGGTAATGATGTCATCTGTGCTGATGTGGATAAGGATAAGGTAAAAACACTTAATTCAGGTACGCCTACCATATACGAGCCAGGTCTAAAAGAGCTACTTGAAAGGAACCTTGCAGAAAACCGTATTACATTCACTACAGATATTGGCCAAGGGATAATAAAATCGGAGATAATCTTCATAGCAGTAGGCACACCACCAGATAAGGAAAATAAGGCAGATCTAAAGTATGTAAAACAGGTTGCAGAGCAGATAGGTAAGAACATGGACACCTATAAGGTGGTAGTGAACAAAAGCACAGTCCCAGTGGGCACAGCAGACCTGGTTAAACAGATAATAAAAGATAACCAAAAATCCCCTATTCCTTTTGACGTTGTCTCAAACCCCGAATTCTTAAGAGAAGGAAAGGCGATCAAGGATTTTATGGCTCCAGACAGGGTTGTTATAGGGGCAGACTCAGAAAAGGCCAGGGAAGCCATGCTATCGCTCTACAAGGGCCTTGAGCGTACTGACCACCCAATCCTTACTACAGGCATAAAGACAGCAGAGATCATAAAATACGCTTCTAATGCCATGCTTGCAACTAGAATATCATTCATAAACCAGCTTGCTCCATTATGCGAGAAAGTTGGGGCAGATGTAAAGATGGTTGCTAAGGGCATGGGCCTTGATAACAGGATCGGCCATAAGTTCCTTCAAGCAGGCATTGGCTATGGCGGCTCTTGCTTCCCTAAAGATATCAAAGCACTTATTCAGACACTTAAAGAATATTCATGCAACCATCAGCTGCTTGACGCAGTTGAAGATATAAATCATGACCAAAGGCATGATCTGATTGAAAAGATCAAAAGTACTTTGGGAGATATCAACTCAAAGACAATAGCAGTCTGGGGTCTTTCATTTAAGCCTGATACTGATGATATTAGGGAAGCGCCTGCCATGGAGATCATAAAAAAGCTGTTAGATGCAGGGGCCAAAGTGAAAGCCTTTGACCCTGTTGCAGAAAAAGAGGCTAAAAAAGAGCTGCCAGAGGTAGAATACTGCAAAACGCCTTATGCTGCTGCTCAAAAAGCTGACCTATTGCTCATAGCCACAGAGTGGAACGAATTCAGGAATCTTGACATGGAAAAGGTTAAGCAAAGCATGAATTCTCCAAACCTTATCGATGGCAGGAACATCTACGAACCTGAAAAGATGAGAAATCTAGGATACACTTACAAAGGTATAGGAAGATGAAAGCAATAGTCCTAGCTGCTGGATATGCAACAAGACTTTATCCATTGACACTGAACACACCAAAACCTTTGTTGGAAGTTAAGGGTAAACCAATTATTGAACATATAATAAATAAGATCAAAGCTATCTCGCAAGTAGACAAGATCTATGTTGTGACAAACCAGAAATTCTTTGACCAGTTCAAATCTTGGCTTTCAGGATCTAATCACTCAGTTCCAATAGAGATCGTAAACGACCTTACCACATCAAACGAAGACAGGCTTGGCGCTCTAGGTGACATGGACTTTGTGATTGACCAAAACAATATTGACGATGATATACTTCTTGTCGCAGGGGATAATCTATTTGAATTTGACTTGTCTGAAATGTTTGACCAGTTTAGTTCAAAAGATAAATCTACTGTTGCTTTGTATGATGTTAAAGATAAAGAGCTTGCAAAAAAGTATGGTATTGTTGAGATTGACGAGAACGGTAAGATGATAGATTTTGTTGAAAAGCCTGAAGAGCCAAGATCAACTTTAGCATCTACCGGTATATACTTTCTGCCAAAACATATTATCCCAAAACTTAAAGAATTTCTAATAACAGGATTATCAGATAAGATAGGATCTTTCTTAGAGTGGCTTCACCTAAGGGAGGATGTCTACGGATATGCAACAGAAAAAGCATGGTATGATATTGGTTCTTTAGAGCAGTTAGAAGAAGCCAAAGAAAACTTCAACCCTTAACGTTTCATATCAGCCAAAAGGCCAAAAGAGATTATCTGTATCCCTATCATTATCAATAATACGCTAAGTATTGTGCTGCCTATCCTTAAGAATTGTCCTGTCTTAAGGAAAAGCCAAGCAACATTGATGCCAAGCAATATGCCTGGGATAAGAAAAACCATCCCTGCTCTTCCAAAGAATTTTAACGGCTCATAATCCCTGTATATCCTGATGATATTTACCCAAGCTCTGAAAGCATACTGGAAAGGCCCTTTGAACAGCCTGCTTTTTCTGGTTTTTCGTGCATATATCGGAACCTCAGCAATCCTAAAGCCCTGTTTTGCTGCCTTGATTATCTGCTCTTGAGTATAGGTGAAAGTGTTGATATATTCAATCTCAGAAGCAACATCTCTAGTGAAAGCTCTAAAGCCCGTTGTTGTATCAGTCAATTTCCTCCTGGTAAGCTGGCTTAATACAATTGAGAAAGCAACATTGCCAAGCCACTTCATAAATGGCATGTGTTGTATCCTGCCTTTAAACCTGCTGCCAAGAACAAGGTCATAACCAGACAAAACCTTCTCGATCATCACAGGTATTCCTGTTGGGTCATACTGTCCGTCAGCATCTGTATGCACTATGATATCTGCTTTAAGCTTTATACATTGCCTCATCTCTTCTCTGAATGTCTCTGCAAGGCCTTTGTTCCTTTTGTTAGAATATACTCTAGCTCCTGCAGCCTTTGCTACAGCGATGGTGTTGTCAGTGCTGCCATCATCCAGAACCAGGAAAGAGTAGTCATAGCTAAATCCAGCCAACACTTCTTTGATCTCTTTGATGACCCTGCCAATAGTTTTTTCTTCATTATATGCAGGGATGCTGATGATTATCTTTTTCATACTATAGAAACATAAAGTTGCTTTTAAAAAGCTTTACATATAATAGAACTCTTAGCTGATTTAAGCAAAAGCTCAGCGACTTTGATAGCATAAAGCCCGTCTTCACCTGTTATCGGCACCTTTTCATCCTTTTCAACACACCTGACAAACGCCTCAATCTCAGCAAGCAACGGCTCTTTTTTCTCAACAGGAACGCTTACCCCCTTACCTTCTGTCACATTATCAAACTTTTGATTATAAGATGGATTCTCGTAAAATCCTAAATCTTGGGTAAGATAATTAGCCTTAAACATTCCCTTCTCACCAAATACCATGATTTCCCTGATCTTTTTCGGTGACAGGTAATTGACATTCAGTTCAGCAATAATCTCATTCTCATATCTGAGTAGCGCAATAAGGCTATCCTCGTGGTTTGGATGGATCTTCTGTTGTGTCTCAGCGCACACCCTGATCAGTTTCTTCTCAATTAGGTAGCTTATCACATCGATATCATGGACAGAAAGGTCTGCAATAACACCAACATCTGATATCCTTGCAGGAAACGGACCTATCCTCTGCACATCTATCTTATATATCCTGCCAAGCTCATGAATTTTTTTCTTGAGCTCAATAATCGCTGGATTGAACCTTTCTATATGGCCTATCATCAGTTTAACATTATTCTTTGAAGCAGCATTGATAATATCTGCTCCATCAGCCGAATTTATTGCGATTGGTTTCTCCAATAATATGTTTACTTTCTTGCTTATTACTTTCAATGCTACCTCTTTATGTAGGTGTGTAGGAACAACTACAGAAACAATATCTATTTCTTCGTTATCTAACATCTCCTCGTAGTCTGAATAAAACTTTGTCCCATAGGATTCAGCAACCTCTCCTCTTGAGCTATCTCTATCAGCAATAGCTACCAATTTAACATTATCAAGGTAGGAATATATCCTTGCATGGTTTCTTCCCATTGAACCAGCGCCGATAACAGCTGCATTTAACATTTTATC
The DNA here is from genome assembly GCA_018813725.1 of Nanobdellota archaeon. Classification (GTDB taxonomy): domain Archaea; phylum Nanobdellota; class Nanobdellia; order Woesearchaeales; family JAHJBD01; genus JAHJBD01. Next base: position 7,185 of record JAHJBD010000030.1, read on the forward strand.
GCATCGATTATTTTCTTAATCTCTTCTTTTGTTACACTCGGGTGGACTGGCAAGCTTAATACCTTTTTAGAAGCATTCTCAGAAACCGGAAAATCTCCTTCCTTGTAGCCCATCCTTGAGAAATGCGGATGCAGATGCAAAGGTTTAGGATAAAATACTGCAGAACCAATACCCTTTTGATGCAACTCTTCTTTTAGTTCATCTCGTGTAAGTTTATATCCGTCTACACGGATTGTATACTGATGAAAAACATGTTTGACATTAATGTTAACAACTGGAACAGCAATTCCTTTAACCTCTTTTAGTCCGTCAGTTAGCATTTTAGCATTTTCAATCCTGGTGTTTGTGTACTCTTCAATCTTTTCAAGTTGTCCAAGCGCTATTGCAGCGTGCAGATCAGTCATACGATAATTGTAACCAAGGTCATGATATTCATATCTTGTCTGCTCTGATTGCCCATGGTGCCTGAACCTTCTAACTAATTCAGCATATTCATCATTATTCGTAGTAACAATCCCACCCTCTCCACTGATCATATTTTTTGTAGCATAAAGTGAGAAACATCCTATATCACCTAAGCTACCGGCCTTTTTGCCACTATATTCAGCATTTACAGCCTGGCAGGCATCCTCAATAACTTTTAATCCATTCTCATCAGCAATCTTTCTTATGGCTTTAACTTCAAAAGGCTGGCCATACAAGTCAACTGCAATTATGGCTTTGGTCTTATCAGTGATCTTTTCTTTTATCTTTTCAGGATCAATATTATATGTGTCTGGTTTGATATCAACAAACACAGGTTTTGCCCCCTGCATAAGGATAGGATTTACAGTTGCTACAAAAGTGAATGGTACAGTAATCACTTCATCACCAGGACCAACACCAATAGCATAAAGTGCAGCGTGTATTGCAGCTGTACCAGAATTCACAGCGATGGCATGTTTTACACCGCAAAGTTTTGCAAACTTCTCTTCAAGCTCCTTTACCTTAGGGCCTTGGGCAAGCATACCGCTGTCCAATACTTCATTTACTAGTTGTTTTTCTCGTTCACCGATGATTGGTTTTGCTATTGGTATCATATTCTTTTGATTACCTCTGAAATATCATTTATTATATGGTCTGGTTTTGTTTTTCGCAGGAAGTTTTCAGATCTTAAACCAGATTTTACAGCAAACACCGGGATATTCAGCTCTTTTGCGGCATTAATATCATCTTCTGTATCACCTATGATAATACTATTGTTTTTATTAAAGTATTCATTGTTATTTATATACTTGTGCTTAGATAGGCCCTGGCTAACGATTATCAAGCCATCAAAAAGTTTAGCCATATTTAACTCATCCAATTGATCCATTAGGTTGCTTTTTGATTTTCTAAACGTTGTAAGTATAATATAATGGTCTTTTTTGAGTTGATTTAATGTTTCTCTGGCTTTAGG
>JAHJBD010000031.1 GCA_018813725.1 Nanobdellota archaeon
CCTTTAAGAGTAGGTGTTATCTCGCAAGGATCATTGATAGGCGGCTATGTACCTACTATCACTGCTACCATAACCATGGATAATGAACTAAATCCTACAGAACCTGTGCCTATAAGCGTGACTGTAAAGAACCAGAACCCTATCGAATATCCAGAGATTAAGATAATTGTTGAAAGCAACCTGATAAAAAAAGAGATTATAGCAGAGCTTGGAGCAAAAGAGGAAAAGACCTTTGATTTTGAGATTGAGCTTGATTCCGCATTAGAGCCGCAAAAGGATACAATCTACTTGAGTATCCAAAAAGATAACTCTACCATCACAGGCCCTTTGACAAAGAAGTACTCAATAATCAGCTACAGTCAATTGCAGGAAGAGATTAAACCAGTGAGCAAGTTCATGAGAACTGACACGATAATTACCTTCACAAACAAGGGTAATGTTGAATATTCAGGTGTTCAGAGACACGAGACAACCTTTTTCAAGTCAATGTTCACATCCACTATCCCAAAAGCAACAACAGTCAAAGAAGATGGCAAAAGGTATTTTACATGGGAAGTTGCGCTTGCACCTAGTGAGGCCAAAGAAGTTACTGTAGTAGAGAATTATCTGCCTTTCCTGATAATTGTCCTATTGATAGGGATTGCATTATTCTTATATTATATGTTTAGGACACCTTTTACAATAAATAAGACAGCTGCTCAGGTTATCAGCAAAGAAGGCGGAATTGCAGAGATGAAGATTGTAATCACATTAAAGAGCAGAGATAAGATGAAACTTAAGGATATTGAAGTTACTGACAGGATACCTAATATCGCTGATATTGAAAGAGAGCTTACAATTGGAACACTGCAGCCTACAAAGATATTGAAGCATGAAGCAAAGGGTTCAATACTAAAGTGGTCAGTTGATACCCTTGACATAGGTGAAGAGAGAGTAATCTCTTATAGGATAAAACCGATCCTCACGATTGTTGGAGACCTAACCTTGCCGCCTGTATCTGCAAGTTATATTCTTAAGGGTAAGAAACATAAGGTCAAATCAAACAGCCTTAGCATCAACCCTGAATAACTAAAATTTGCCTCAGCTATTATAAATGGGCAAATTTTTGGGATTAAAAATCTCGTTACGTGAGATTTTCAATAAAAATATTTATAAATAGCTCTATTTTCTCTTTGCGCATGGCCCCTCTTAGCTCAGCGGCTAGAGCGATCGGCTGTAGAAGTTGTTTTGATATGTGCTGAGCACTGTGATGATAAACAACCAGCTGGTACCGATAGATCCCTGGTTCAAATCCGGGAGAGGGGATTTTTTTAATTAAATTTTTATATGCCAAGGTTAATTCTATTTTATGGGTATCTTAAATCATCTTTTCAGGTCTTCAGAAGCAGTTGCGAGAGAAACTCAAACAGAAGATGAATCCATCATAAAGAAGTGGAGAGAGTATATTGCAACTATCCCTGCCAAGAAAACAGTTATTGGGAGATTAAATACTAATGCCAAGTTTCCAGATGACCTATTGAAGCTCAGAAGATTATTGAGCTTAGAGTTGGTAGATATCTCTGATGAAACAAGAGATGAATCTGCACTTATCTCTGATCTGGAGGCTCTAGAACATTCTCAAAAGGTCAAAAGGGTGCACAAGCTAGAACAGTGTTTAGGGTATGCAGAGACAAGATATCAATATGTGTATAGTCTGCTTCAGGAGCTGCATTCAATCTTAAAGTCAGAGATGCATATTATCGAAAAGCTGCTTGCCAAGTCCAAAAAAGCTAAAAGGTTAGTTTCGCACCTTAGATCACAATTGGAATTAGAGCTGGAGATCATCAAGAAGATAGAACAGATAAGAACTTTCCACAACCTTTTCTTAGAATTAGTCAAAGGAGAACATATCATCAGGGTTATGGATTCAAGCGAAAAAAGGCTTCTTAGAAAGATGCAGGAAGGGATGAAGAAGATATTCTCTGATGAGATAAGCGGTATCACCTATGAATGGGCAATGACTGTCTTTAAAGGGATTAAAGATAAGGTCCATGAAGGGGTGGCTAACGGGATGTTTGATAGTTATCATCCTGATATTGATTTTGAGTTTGCCAACAGGCCTGAGTTTGTTGATCTGGTAAGAGAAAGCATCCAAAAATTGAGAAAGAGGAAGGTGTCTGAGCAGATGATCAATGTCTTTGTGCATCTGTTCAGAGAATGGTATAATCATGAAAGGGATTAAGATTGGTGGTCCATCTATCGGAAGATTTATAAATAAGATAGGTCTTACTTATCTTGTAAACAAGATTAGGTGAAATAAAAATGGCAACAGAAATAATTGAGATGGGAAGAATAAGCGCAAGGGGACAGATTGCAATACCTACTGATATAAGGACTAGGTTAGAGCTAGAAGATGGATCAAGAGTATTGTTTTTGCTGGAAGATGATACTTTGATCATGAAGAAGATAACTTCAGAGACATTTGCAAGCATAACCAAACCATTAAGGGAAGCCAAAAAGAGAATAAAAGAGACAGAAGTGACTGATATTGTGCATAGATTAAGAAAAAAATGATCAAAGTCACGCTGGATACCAATATACTTATCTCAGGCACATTTTGGAATGGTGATTCTTTTAAGATTATGAATCTGATTGATAACAAGAAGATTGAGAGCATACTATCCAAAGAGATAATCAAGGAGTACATAATGGTTATGGACAGTGATGAGATTGCAGAAAAAGTTGAGCATAAAGATTTAGTAGTCTCAAAAGTTATCCAGAAGGTAATGACGAATTCCAAGATTGTTGACCCAAAAAGGAAAATACATTTGGTCATTGATGATCCAGATGATGATAAATTCATCGAGACTGCAGTAGAAGGGAGAGTGGATTACATTATAAGCAATGATAAGCATCTGCTAAAAATTAAAGAGTTTGAAGGGATTAAGATTGTCAAGGCAGATGAATTTTTAAATATTTTTGAGCAGATTTAAAGCAGAGATAACCATCAAACCCGAATATACTTCATCTCAGTAAATGCTCTGAAACCTTCTTTATTATCTTGTCTTCCGATGCCAGAGCATTTTGCACCGCCCCAGGGGTTTCCCATGCCGCAGCTTCCGTGAGAATTTATGTTTACAACTCCGACCTGTAACTGTTTTGCGATGTCTATTGCCAATTTTTTGTTATTAGTCCATACTGACCCAGTCAGTCCATAATCAGTATTGTTTGCTTGCTTGATGGCTTCTTTATAGTATTTGACAGATACTATCGGAAGGATCGGGCCAAACGGCTCTTCATGCATCAGTTCCATTTCTGGCTTGACGTCCACAATGATTGTCTGAGGAAAGAACAATCCTTTTGCTTTGCCGCCTGTAAGGACTTTAGCGCCTTTCTGGACCGCATCTTTGATTGCACCTTTTATCTTCTTTAGCTGGAACTCTGCAACCACAGGGCCCATATCAGGATATGTCATCGGGTCGCCGATGGTAAGTTTTTTGGATGCTTTGACTGCTTCATCAACAAACTCTTGGAATATAGGCTCTTCGACAAAAACCCTCTTTATAGAACAGCACACCTGACCTGAGTTTCTTGCGTTTCTCTTGACAATATCCGCTGCTGTCTTTTTTATATCAATATCTTTAAGGACAATCGCTGCATCAAGGCCGCCAAGCTCTAGCACAAGACGATGAAGTTTATCTGCTGAGTCTTTCATTATCTTCTTTCCAGTAGCTGTCGAGCCTGTAAAAGATACCATCTGGATATCTTCTTTGACCAATGCTTCTCCGTGCTTTTTACCGCCGGTTATAGTGAAGAATGGCAGACCAATAAGGAGTTTGTCTATCTCAATGCCCACCTTTGGTGTAAATTCAGAGGGCTTATGGATGACTGCGTTGCCGCATAGCAGAGCAGGGATTATTGACGAGAAAGGGGTGTTCAAGGGATAGTTCCAGGGTGAGATCACTGCAACAACACCGAGTGGGTCAAAGTGGACATTATCTTCAGGCGCCAGCCACTGCTCTGATTTATTACAGAAAAAGTTTATCTGTTCTATCGCGTGTTCAACCTCGCCTTTTGATTGGGAGATGGGTTTTCCCATGTCGCTGGTTATTGTCTCAGCGATAGTTTTTGCGTCTTGCCTGATCAATCCTGATAATTTCCTTATCTCAGTTACTCTCTCTTTTACAGTGAGCTTAGACCAGCTCTGTTGGCTGAGCTTTGCTTTGGCAACTATTGATCTTATGGAACTGATAGGGGTTTCTTTGATATCTGTTGATTCCAATGTTGCTGGATTTATGTGTTTCACAAGCGTGAATACCAACAATGGATATATTAATGTTACGCAGAAACAATACTTATGATCTAAAGAAGAAAATAAGCTTATTCTTTACTTATGCCCTGCTGCTGCATCAACTTGGCTATCCTTCTCTCCAATATGATAGTCATCTTGAGATTATAGACCACAGCAGCAAGGATACCGATATTTACTGCCAATAGAGTTTGGTTTAAGTCAAGAGCCATATTTACCTCACAATTTGTCCATCATACCTTTCAAGACTTCCTCATATCTACCCTCAGCCTCGAGGAATTTTAATGATTGGTCCCTGAATACATGCTCTTCTTTGCTCTGAAAGTCTTTCAATTCTTGCTCGACAAGATATTTTATCACCTTTAACTCATTTTCATCAAACATATTATCACCAGGTTCAATAAGGAGATATCTATATATATTATTATAGGGATATGGGATATATATACTGCAGTAAGTATATAAATTATAAAAAAAAACGAAACATTTAAAAATACCTTCAAAATTCTAAGCGTAATGCAATTCAATCTTTCTGTAGAAGGCTCTATATAACGACGATATAGTTACAGATAGATTAAAGTATTGCCCTGGTAGTGTAGTGGCCTATCATGAGGCCCTGTCGAGGCCTCGACCCGGGTTCAATTGTCATGATTAACCACATCACGAATGAAAATCCCGGCCAGGGCGTTTTACGCAAGGGCCGGTAGCTCAGCCTGGTAGAGCACCTCACTTTTAATGAGGTGGTCGCGAGTTCGAAACCAAATATTTGGCCGAAAGTCTCGTCCG
>JAHJBD010000032.1 GCA_018813725.1 Nanobdellota archaeon
TATTATGTGGCAAATGTTGATTCTATAAGGAACAATGGGGGTTATGATAGAGGGGACCTGATCATGAAATTTTTGCTTAAGAAGAGGCATTTAGCACCAACACATACCTCTACCCTTTATGTGCCTCAAGATAGTGATGATCTGGTCATTAAAAATGTTCCAGACATATTTGTTACAGGCCATATCCATAAGTCAATAGCTGCCAACTATCGTAACATCACTTTGATCTCAGGGTCTTGTTGGCAGAGCAAAACCAGTTTTCAGGAGAAAGTAGGGCACAACCCTGAACCAAGCAGGGTGCCTATAGTCAACCTAAAGACAAGGGAAGTTAAGATACTAAGGTTTGGTTCAAATGAATAGTCAGATGGACAAATATTTTGAGGATATTGAGAATAATGTGAATGAACTATATGTTATAGCTGGAAAATCAAGGGCTAAAGGGTTTGACCCAGATCTTGCTCCAGAGATACCAAAAGCAAAGAACATGGCGGAGAGAGTAGTTGGGCTTATATCCACGGTCTCACCACAGATTGTCAATACCCCAATCCCGCAAAGGATCCAGGAGCTGGAAAAACAATATGGCACGCTTGACTGGAGAGTTGCTTTTACAATAGCTGAAGAGATAGCCAAAGAAAAGTTTTGCAAGTTTAAGGATAAGAAAGAGGCGATGGAAATCGGGATCAGGGTAGGGTTTGCTTACATAACATTAGGTACGGTCGCTTCTCCTTTAGAAGGTTTTGCCGGCATCAATATCAGGAAACGCGCAGACGGCAAAGAGTATTTTGCATTGCAGTATTCAGGTCCGATCAGAAGCGCTGGAGGGACAGGGGCTTCAGTGTCTGTGCTTATTGCAGATTATATCAGGAAGAAATTTGGTTATGATAAATATGACCCAAATGAAAAGGAAGTTAAGAGAACATCTACTGAACTTTATGATTATCATGAAAGGATAACAAACCTTCAGTACCTTCCTAGTGTAGAAGAGGTAGAATATATGGCGCAGAACATCCCTGTGCAGATCGATGGCGACCCATCAGAAGATATTGAGGTGTCAAACCATAAAGACCTTCCAAGGATAGAAACAAACAGGATAAGGAATGGATTTTGTCTTGTCATGGGTGAATGCCTAAGCCAGAAAGCTCCAAAGATATGGAAGCAGCTTTCTAAATGGGGTAAGGATTTTGATATGGGTGAATGGGATTTTATTGAAGAGTTTCTTAAGATCCAAAAAAAAGCTAAGTCAAAAGGCGGGGACAAAAAACAGGAAACAGGGATAACACCAAATTATACTTTTATAAAAGATCTTGTGGCAGGTAGGCCTGTATTGACACACCCGCTTGCAGTAGGGGGTTTTAGGCTGAGGTATGGCAGAGCCAGAACAACAGGATACTCTGCTTCAGCAATACATCCTGCAACAACATATATCACTAGAAAGTTTATAGGCCTTGGTACACAGTTGAAACTTGAGCGGCCAGGAAAAGCAGCTTCGATGACTACTTGTGATACTATCGATGGCCCTATAGTAAAGCTCTTGGATGGTTCTGTGGTGAGGGTTGATACCGTTGCCAAGGCTAAGGAGATTGTTGCTGATGTTGATCAGATCCTGTTCTTAGGCGACATACTTTTTAACTATGGTGATTTTTTTAACAGGGCACATCCTTTGGTTCCTGCAGGATATTGTGAAGAAATATGGGTTCAAGAGCTTAGGCAGGCGGGCGGCAAATGTGAGAATCCGTTGAAAGTTTCTGCAGCTGAAGCAATATCTTTTTCTGAGCAGTATAATATCCCTTTGCACCCAAGGTATACTTATTATTGGAAAACATTCAATACACAGGAGATATCATCATTGATAGATTCTCTTGATAAAGGAAAGGAATCTGAAGGTAAGCTTGTGATTCCTCTTGATGAAACAACCAAACATGTTCTTGAGTTTGCAGGTGTGCCGCATCTCGTGGCAAACAAGGAGTTTATAGTGCTTGGCAGATCAGAGACAACAATTCTCAAAAAGATCTTTTGTGATAAGGCCAAAGAGGTGATACTTGATCCAATCAATCAGGAGATCTCTGCGCTTGAACTGATCAATAAGTTTTCTCCGATCAAGATCATGGATAAAGGGGGCACCTTTATCGGTGCGAGGATGGGCAGGCCAGAAAAAGCTAAGATGAGAAAGCTTGCTGGGTCACCCCATGTGCTTTTTCCTATCGGCGAGGAAGGGGGCAAGCTTAGAAGCTTTCAGTCTGCATTAGAAAAGGGAAAGATCACTTCTGATTTTGCAGCGTTCAAGTGCAGCAAGTGCGGAAAGAAGACAGTGTTTAGCATCTGTGAAGACTGCGGGGTCAAAGCTGAGCGTATACATTTTTGTAAAATTTGCGGCGAACTTAAGAAAGACGAATGCCAGCATGGGCCTGGCAGACCATATACTAACTTAGAGATAGATATCAAAACGCTTTTTGGTACCTTGCTTAAAAATATGGGCCTAAATGTTTATCCTGACCTGATAAAGGGTGTGAAAGGTACGTCTAACAAAGAGCATATTGCTGAGCACTTATCTAAAGGAATACTTAGGGCAATGCACGAGGTTAACGTCAATAAAGATGGGACAACAAGATATGACATGACTCAGTTACCTATCACCCACTTTAAGCCTAAAGAGGTGGGAACCGATATTGAAAAGTTAAAATCTTTAGGATATTTGCAAGATTATAAGGGAAAAGACCTTGTGGATGAAAACCAGATATTAGAGCTTAGGCCGCAGGATGTTATCCTTCCTGCCTGCCTTGATTCACCAGATGAAGGAGCTGATTTTGTCCTTGAAAGGACTGCGCATTTTGTTGATGATATGCTTCAGAAACTCTATGGTCTTGACCCTTACTATAAGCTTGATTCAAAGAAAGACTTAGTTTGGCACCTTGTTCTTGCGCTTGCGCCGCATACATCAGCAGGGATTGTCGGGAGGATTGTTGGGTTTTCCAAAACCCAAGGTTTTTTTGCACACCCTATGCTTCACGCAGCGACTAGGCGTGACTGCGATGGTGATGAAGCATCAGTATCTTTACTGCTTGATTGCCTTATCAATTTTTCAAGAAGATATCTTCCTAGTTCAAGGGGATCAACACAGGATGCGCCTTTAGTACTGACATATAAGCTTGTGCCCTCTGAAGTTGATGACATGTTTTTTGATATTGACCGAGCCTTTGAGTATCCTTTGGAGCTTTACAAGGCTGGTGAAGAGTATAAGCAACCATGGGATATCAAGATAGACCAGGCAATAAATCATCTGAACACGCCTGAAGAGTATTTTGGCTATGGGTTTACGCACGATACAGACGATATCAATGCTGGTGTACGGTGCTCTTCTTACAAAACATTGCCTTCTATGCAAGAAAAGCTTACTGAGCAGATGAGGCTTGCTGACCAGATACGTGCTGTTGATGCATCTGATGTTGCAAGGCTTGTCATCGAAAGACATTTTCTTCCAGATACAAAAGGCAACCTTAGGAAATTTTCACAGCAGCAGTTCAGGTGCGTCCAATGCAACGAGAAATATAGGCGGCCGCCACTGATAGGCAAATGCATCAAGTGCGGAGGAAAAATACTGTTCACAATATCTGAAGGGTCAATTGTTAAATATCTTGAGCCTGCAATATCTCTTGCAGAGAAATATAACCTTCCATCATACCTTAAACAGACCTTGGAACTGACACAAAGAAGGGTTGAAGGTGTTTTTGGCAAGGAAAAAGAGAAGCAGGTAGGTCTTGGCAAGTGGTTTTAAGTGTATAGGGCTGCTTGCGCATGAGGGATATCTTTTATCCTGATAACATTATTTTTTTCTATTAGCCCTAGCTTTATGCCCAAACCAACAGATTTTTCTCCTACAAGGTTGAGGATGTCAGCAGAGGGGACTATCTTTGCAGCTTCTTGTTCAGTAACCTCCTTGCCTTTATAGAAATCAGTCGTAAGGTCTAATTGAAGATTTCCTTGTTCAAATCTCTTTCCAAGAATGTCTGAATCGCATAATGCGACAATTGTCCTATCTGACTTATGGATCTTTAGTATCATATTTTTGCTTTCACTGGGTATTTTGCACCGCACGCTTGGCATTTTACATAGGCAAAACCGCCTTCTCGTTCAATTTTAGTGTCAGGTTTGCCGCACTCAGAGCAAAGCACAAATTGCTCTGCATATTTTTTAATACGTTCATTTATCCTCGAAGCCTGGATCTTTGAGCCGATTATCACTGAACCGTTCCTTTTAATCTCGCCAGGCGTAGCAAGCTCTTTAAGCACAAATTTTAACATGTGGTCTGCTGGTCTTCTTAGTGTGTCTGCAATCTGCACAAAATTGCTAAGAATTGTCCTGTTGCCTTGGACATGCCCCCTTACTTTAGGTATCTCAAAACGTTCTTTTTCAAATACTGAGTCAGGCAGGTCTTTCCTGGCCTTTTTTAATAATTCTTGGTAATCCATAACTGCTAAAAATAGGGGTTGTTATTTAAATTTATGCACCAAAAACTATTTAAATGGGCCAATACAATAGAAAGGAATGGTTTTAGAATCACTCATCAACCCTTTTTCTGCAGAGAAAAGGCCATGGGAGATGCTCTTTATCGGATTTTTGTATTCGACAATAGCATTATTCTTGGCTAGATGGATATTTAGCCAGTATGCTGGGCTTGTGATGGTCTTTCTTACAGTTGCTGCTTGCATCCCTTTGATGTATTCTACAATAAAGATGGAAGAAGAGAAAGACGTTAAGATCCGGGATGAAGGTTTACTTTTAAAGGAACATTGGAGGGCATTATCATTTTTTGTTTTCCTTTTTATCGGGATAACATTATCATTCACCCTATGGTATATGGTCCTTCCTCAATCACTTTCTCAGCAGACGTTTGCTATACAATCAGAGACCATTTCAAGCATAAATAATTCGGTCACTGCCAATGCAGCAAATTTTAGCTATTTTATCAGGATAGTGCTTAATAATGTTAAGGTATTGGTCTTTTGCATACTTTTCTCATTTTTGTATGGTGCAGGTTCAATCTTCATCCTTACATGGAATGGCTCAGTTATAGCGACAGCAATCGGTAAGTTTATCCAAAGCGGGGCCGCAACCTCCACAATATATCATGCAGCGCCTTTGGGGCTCCTTAGATATCTACTGCATGGTATACCAGAAATCTTAGCTTACTTTGTTGCAGGATTAGCCGGCGGCATAATCTCGTTTGCAGTGATAAACCACGATTTTGGTTCTGATAAGTTCCAAAGAATTCTGCTTGATTCTACAGATCTTTTGCTTATATCTTTCCTGATCATCCTTGGCGCAGGGTTTGTCGAGGCATATATCACGCCTTTGTTATTCTAGAACCTTGACCTTCCCGGGTTTTACTTCGAAAATTTCCCCTTTTTCAAGAAGAGACACCACTACTTTTTCAGCATTTGGATTCTTGTTTACCAATTCCTGTACATCTGCACCTTGGCCCTTGTCTAATTCTTTTATCAAGTTGTAGACATCAGTTGAAGGGGATCTGGCCATTGCCTCAGCCTCTGGTGTGGGTTCTGGCTTTTGATAGGTTTCAGGCAGTTCCAATTTTCTAAGCTCGACCCACTCCTTGTCATGTATCTTTTTTATTATCTCCGGCACCAAATACCTTTCATTGTCAAATTCCCTTGGTTTTCCGATAATAATCACAAAATCACCCACTGTTACATTGCCATAATTATTATCAAAAGACCTAAGTGTGATGCTAGCGCTTCCGTCATCCACAACTAATTGGTCTTCATTTTTTGAGACCACTGCAGCGATAATATTGGCCCTTGCTACTTGCATACCGTTAACATTGACATAGCTTGGAGCAAAATCTCCTTCTTGCTTGATATACTCGTTGTCTAGAATATCTTTGACTTTTACCTTATATGCTATATGCCTTTTAATCTCTGCCATCACTTACCCCAACCAAAGTAGTGTGAACGGGTTTAAAAATTTTCATATTTTACTGATAAATCCCCTGCGCGGCTCAAACAGGTCGCCAGAACGCTTAAGTTTTTGGATGATCTCCTCAACCTTTTCCTCTTCAACACCTTTCTCTTTTGCAGCTGCCACAATATCATCAATAGGGATGGTCTTGCCTATCTTGGTTTCAAGTTCAGTGATGATCTGCTTTATGGTCACTATATGGCTTCTTTGCGAAGCTGAAATCCCTGTGGATATACGGTCGATGTCAATCTTGCCGGTCTCTGGGTCAAGTCCGACCTGGATCAAACAAAAGTTTACAAGGTCTATAGCCATCTTTGCATCCTTTTTGGTCACTTTATCAGAAAGCCTTACTCTGGCAGATGCTTCTGATAATCTTACAAGGGCTTCCAGCTGTCTTGCAGAGATAGGCACAGATTTTATGCCTCCTTCACCCTGGCCTTTGGTCCTCATCATTATATAATACTCTTTTATCTCTTTGATCGCATCATCAGTAAGCTCAGGCGAGGTTCTCTTTGCATATGCCACAAATTTTCTTAGAAGTTCAGTTGATACTGGCGGCTCTTCTGACATAGGGTCTTTATGCAATCCTAGGATATGTGATGCCAGCTTCTCATCCTTTATAGCATCAGGAAGATCTTTGATAGGGAATATTAGGTCAAACCTGTTGATAAGTGTTGGTGGCAAGTCTATCTGCTCACCTACTATTGCATATGGATCAAACCTGCCAAACTTAGGATTTGCAGCTGCAAGTACTGTTGTTCTTGCTATCATGGTTGCCTGGATGTTTGCTTTTGAGATGCTGACTGTCTGGTTCTCCATGGCTTCGTGCATCGCAGCCCGGTCTTCTGGTCCGATCTTGTCCATCTCGTCTATACAGCAAATACCATTGGATGCTAAGACCATGGCTCCTGCTTCTAGTGACCAGCCTTTCAAAAATTCGTCTTTGACAACTGAAGCAGTCAATCCTGCAGCTGAAACCCCTTTACCAGAGACATACCTTGCCTTTGGCGCTATCCTTGCCATCCTTTTTATCAATGCAGATTTACCTGCGCCAGGATCTCCGACAAGCAGGATGTGGATGTCTCCTCTGCTTCTAACTCCATCTTTTCTCATCTTTTGAGAACCGCCCATCAGTTGAAGTACCAATGCTTCTTTTATCCTTTCATGGCCATAAATTGAAGGTGCGATTGAAGCTGCCATCTTTTGGTAGACTTCAGGGTCACGAGCTAACTCTTTGATAAGCTCTTCTTCTTCTTCAGATATGTCTAGCTGTAGAAAATTTTCTTCTTTTGGTTCAACATGGTTTGCTTCGATCAGCAGATCAAATCTTGTTGATTTTGCTCCTGTCCGTAATATGATAGGTACTTCTTTGATCACGCCGATAATGCCTATCTTTGAGCCTGGACTGGTCTTTTTCTCGCTGAGCGGGCTTACTAGATCATCTTTAAGGAAAATATTCATCCTTTTTGGCTGTTCCCCTCCTTCAAGATCTTCAGCAGCCTCTTCTAAAACTATGCCTTGAGCATCAACAAGCTCTTTGCTTACCAACCTGAATTTGCCTTTCCTGCCGCAACCGCACCTGGATGGTTCTTTGAATGCGCTGTCTAGCTGGAGAACATTGATTATGTTGCCGCATGAAGGGCACTCAAATTTTGCTGAGGTCACTTGCGGCCTGACATCTGACTTCTGCCTTACTACCCCATCAATAGAAAAAAGCCTGTTGATATGCGAACTTCTTATGTTTCTTATCATGATGCTCTGTGCTTCTGGCAGGTTCTTGATCCTGACTTTAAACCCCTGTACATCAAAATGCTCAAGCGCAAGCTCACACGCTTTTATGGTCTCTTCTGGCTGGTCGAGCAGAAGCCCAGCCAGTTCCGGATTAAATTTTGAAAGGGCTGAGAAATCAATAACAATATACTTTAACCCTTTTTGGTTGGCTTTTAGCAAGTCTTCTAAATAATTGGATTCTACAAACTCAATAAATTGTTTTATCTGCTCATCTGCTTCCATTTGAAGAACTTATTTTATCTTTTTTAAGTTAACTATCAGCTTGTCGACTGCTATATGAACCTCTTCTTCACTTTTGGTTCCTGTGCATACAATCTTCCCATTGCTGAACAAAAGGAAGGTTGCTTTTGCTTCAGGTAACTTGTAAACCAATCCAGGGAACTGTTCTGGCTCGTATTCAGTGTTCTCCAGCTTCATCGCCAAAGTGTTTAAGTTTAAGTCCATACCTATTGAACCAGAAGCGACAATATTCTGGATTATGATCACTGGCTTGACTGTAATCTTGATCTTTATCTTTTCAAGGCTCTTGATGATCTTTTTGATTGATTCTTCAACCTTGTCCATGCTTCTTGCTCCAGTGCAAACCACCTTTCCAGAGCTGAATATAAGGGCAGAGGTCTTTGGGTCTTTTATCCTTATGACTAGTCCAGGAAATTGTTCTGGATTATATTCTGTGTTGGATAATGTTGCTGCCATCTTTTCTAATGGTATGTCGTGCTCAAGAGAAGTCGAAACTACAATGTTGACTACTTTGATATCTCTCTTAGCCTCCTTTTTGATCATTTTACACCCCCATGCCTTTAAAAGGCTTTATAAGGCTTTATAAATGAATACTACTATTTAAATGTGTTGGTTTATAAACAGAATATCTGCAATCCTAACTAAAAATGCCTTAATAGATAATATCTAAATCCTTTCTCAATCGCTTCCATCGATGCTTCTAATATGTTTGGTGATACCCCTGCTGTGCCCCACTCATCTTTGCCGTTCCTAAACTCAATATATACACGGACAGAGCTTTCTGCACCCACGTCTTCAGCTATCATTACCTTATAATTTATCAGCTTGACTTCTTCTATGAACTTGTAGTTTGTGGCTATCATCTTTTTTAAGGATTTGAACGCTGCATCGACAGGGCCGCCTTGCACAGGCGCTACCACTTCTCTATCTTTGCCGTCTACTTTCCCAATTATCACACACTCTGAAAACTCGCCATTTCTCACTTCAGACATGATCTTCCAGCTGGTAACTGAGAAAATTTTGCCAATACTTCCAAAAAATTCTTGTGTGAGCAGGAATTGTTCAGCAGGTAAAGTGCCTATATCATAGCCTTTTTTCTCCATCAATTCTACTTTCTTTAACATATCGTCTACTTTAGGATTATTCTTTTCTACCTTGAATCCGAATTTTTTCACGACTTCTACAATATTTGCCTTTCCTGATAAGTCTGATAGCACAATCTCTCTTTTATTTCCAACAAGGTTTGGGTCGATGTGTTCGTATGAAGCCCCTTTCATCACTGCATCAACATGCACTCCGCCTTTATGGGAAAACGCGTTTTTCCCAACATATGGCTGGTGAACATCAGGTTTGAGGTTTGCTAATGTGTATATCATCTTGCTAAGCTTGGTAAGGTTCTGCAGCTTTATATTAGGCAGATCATAACCTTTTTTTAGCATCAATGCAGGTATTAACGTGCAGAGGTTAGCATTTCCAACCCTTTCGCCTAAACCATTGATAGTGCCATGTACATGGTCGCAGCCTAATTCTACTGCCGCAAGAGTATTTGCATTAGCAAAACCAGAATCATTGTGCATGTGCACTCCAAGCTTCACGCTATACTTATTTTTGTCAATAAACGTTTTTACCAAATCCACTATCTCAGAGACCTCACTTGGTATTGAACCGCCATTAGTATCACATAGAACAACTGTCTGTGCACCGGCTTTTACAGCAGCCCTGAGACAGGACAATGCATATTCATCATTGTCTTTGTATCCGTCAAAGAAGTGCTCTAGGTCATATATGACTGCCAGCCCTTTTTCCTTTAGAAAAGATACTGTGTCAGCTATAGCTTCGAGATTTTCTTCTGGTTTTATATTGAGCTGTTTTTCAACATGTCCAAGCCATGTCTTTCCAAAGATACACGCAACTTTTGCTTTGCTTTCTAGTAGGGCCTTTAGCAGAGGGTCATCATGTGCAGTCATGTTTTTTCGTCTGGTAGACCCAAACGCAACAATCTTTGAATTCTTTAGCTTTAATTTTAACACTTCCTTAAAGCATTCTATGTCTTTTGGATTCGAGCCTGGCCAGCCAAGTTCAATATAATCTACGCCAAAATCATCCAGCGCCCTTACTAGCTCTATCTTATCCCGTACGCTCAGATTTACTTCTGAGCTTTGGGTTCCGTCCCGCAATGTTGTATCAAATATCTCCATGGTATATCACCAGAAACACTGTAACTCCCTCTTTAAATAAAGGGAGCTAGCATATAATGATAATCCCAATAATAACTAGATAAAAGCAGCTACTTAAACTTTTTGTATTTGGGTTTCTCATATGCTAAGGAGGCATATACTAGTATTTAAAGTTTAGGGTGCCCTTTATTTTAACTACTTTACAATAGTTAAATCACGGAAAGGTTTAAAAAGCTTAAGCAATTTCCTAGGAAGCATAATGCTGATACAAAAAGAATTTTTAATGAAGCTAAAAGACTTTGGCTTGAACAGCTATGAGTCAAAGATATGGACTGCGCTTTTATCTTTAGGCATGTCAACAGCAGGTGAACTGTCAGATATAGCAAATGTTCCACGTTCAAGAAGCTATGATGTTCTTGAATCTTTAGTGAAGAAAGGGTTTATCATATCTAAGACAGGTAAGCCAATTACATACATCGCAATCCCACCAGAAGAAGTCATCGAAAGGATGAAGAATAAGGTCCAGAAAGAAGCAGATTACAGCATGAAGATGATTGAAAGCCTGAAAAGCAATAAATTGATCGAAGAGCTTAAGGCACTACATGTCGAAGGCATAAGCCTGGTTGATCCAAGTGACTTATCAGGTTCTATAACTGGGAGAGATAATCTATCTGACCATCTTTATTCTATGCTAAAAAAAGCAAAAAAATCAATAACCATATTCACAACTGATCTAGAACAAGAGAGAAAATTTCTTGAGCTATTCGGTAAACTTAAGAAAAATCATGTTAGGGTGCAGATCGCAGCTGATAAGAAGGATAAGGAATTTTCACAGGTTGCAGAAGTTGGGATAGCTCAGCAAAGGGCAAGGTTCTATGTTGTAGACGGCAAAGATGTGCTTTTTATGCTGCTTGATGATAAAGAGGTCCATCCAAACTATGATACCGGCATATGGGTAAACTCTTCATTCTTTGGTTCTGTATTAGAGATGCTTTTTAAGACAGCTCAAAAATAGGACCACAACATTTATATATCACTTTCTTTATTAATTATCAAAAAGAGGTGGTCAAATGGTATTATTAGGTGTCAGTGAAGTTACTCTTGCAGTTATTCTAGGTACATTGCTTGCTATAGTCTATGCTCTTAGGGTGCTTGTCTTGATGGAGAGAAGGATAGCAAGGATTGAAGGGCATATAGAGAATGTTGTCGCAAAGATAATGAAGGAAGAGCTCAAGATCGAGAAATTAGAGAAGTCTAAGAAGCGAAGATAATCATCGGATAAGCTCTTCAAACAATAGCCCTTTGGCCTCAGCAAGCTCGACAGAAGCCATATAGCTATTTTCACTTTTTTTCATATCTTCTAAAGACATGAACAGCCAGTCTTTCCTGTCAAATCTCAAAGCGATCCATGGTTCTGCCCCAAACATCTCAGAAAATTCTTTCAATTGGTTGACCTCATCATTAGATAAATATTTTTTAGGGTCTTTGCTGGTCTTTGCTTCTATAGCAAGCCGCCTTATCTTATTGCTTGCGATAACATCACAAGCAGGGTATCTCGAAGAACCAGAGCCGGCTACCCTATGAGCAGCCCAATTATTCTTCCAGAACAAATGTATGAGTTCACGTTCTGCATTTGTCCCTTTATTTTTTCTGTTCATATTTTGATCTTCATCAAATCCTGTGCAACATAAGATTCCTCAAACACTGATTTTGCATCCTCAAGAATATCATTTGTGGACTTGTATCTTGCGCTGAGATGGATCAAGTATAGTTTCTTTGAATTAGCCTGGCTTGCTATCAGCCCTGCATTCTTTGCAGTCATATGGTTATATTCCTCAGCCTTATCATTAAGATCTGAAGTGTATGTAGCTTCTGAGATAAGGACATCAACACCCTCTGCGATCTTGTAGCAGGAATCACATAAGCTGGTATCAGATATTATCCCTATCTTTAGCCCTTCTACTGTGTAGGTTACGTCTTTTGGCAAGATCTTTTTACCTTTGTGGGTGATGGATTTATTTTCCTGCAGCTGGCCTAACAATGGGCCGTCTGGCAATCCTAGTTTTTTTGCTTTCTTTACGTCGATCCTCAGCCTGTCTTTTTCTTCAAACCTAAACCCTAAAGTGTCTATACCATGGACTAGGCTGTATGCAATGATCCTAAATTCGCTATTCTCGAAAAATATCCCTGGCTCAACCTCTTCTATCTGGAAATCCAGGGGCTTATCAAAGACAAATGCCTCAAACATAGCCTTAAACCTTTTCTTAGATCCTTTGGGACCGTAGATCATCAGCTTTCTGTCATACTCAGATGCAGCAAGGCTCTGCATAAGGCCAGGCAACCCTAAAACATGGTCTCCGTGCCAATGAGATATCAGTATCCTTGTTATCTTAGATATAGATCTTCCTGCAAGCTTAAACTGTCTTTGTGTGCCTTCTCCGCAGTCAACCAGGATGCCTTCGTTCTTATAACTCATGAAAATAGCAGTCTGATTCCTTTCCTTGGTCGGCACCATCGAAGAAGTGCCTAAGAATATGATCTCCATACCTATGAAAATGGCAGTAGCATATTTAAATTTATGTTTTTAGAAATCTTTTTATACTGACCTGAATATTGGTTGATTATGACAAAGAAGAAGAAAA
>JAHJBD010000033.1 GCA_018813725.1 Nanobdellota archaeon
AACCACTACAGTTACACCTTTGTCTTTGCAGTAAGCAATCAGCGCTTCTTTTAATTTAGATAATTTCTCATTCACTTCATCCTCAATTATCTTAAAGCTCTTGACTGTCTTTACATACTCATTTACAAGCTTTACACCAGTGTCTTTCAGAAACTCATTTGCTGACTTTTTCTCTAGTGATAGTGAATGGCCCCATATAGGGCATATGCCCTGGTATGCGCAGTAGCTGCATAATGCAGATTCGTTTGGTGGAAACTCTGAAGCTTTCTCAATATCCTTGATCTTCTTAATAACCTCTTTTTTCAGCTCTTCCAGCTCAACATCTGTACGGGAACTTATCATCTCCTTGTCAAAGGCAAGGAAGTGCCAGACCAGTTTCACCTTCTTTAGGTCCTTAAAGTTCTTCTTGACCCAGTATGAGTACATGGCAAGCTGCCTGTCTTTGTCAACATCTTCCTGGGTGGCCAGGTGCCTTCCTGTCTTATAATCATGTATCTCATATACTCCGCTGCCTGCATCAACTAACCTATCAATACGAACATGAAACTTGTAATCAGGAGAAAGCTCTAGCATGTCTGTGGTTTCAAGGCCGATAACTTTCCCGGAAAACGGCTTATAATGCTCATAATAGTCAGTCAGATACTTTACACCCATCTTACGATAGTTCTCAGAAGTGTACTCTTTCTTGTTGATCTTGATAGTAGGGTTCCAGTTCTCTTTCCATTCTTTGTTAAAGAAGTCGATAAGTTCTTTCAAAGAAAGCAATTTTTGGTGCTGAAGATCCAAATACAGCTTTTCCAATGCCTTATGCACCCATGAGCCTAAGAATGTTTCAACAGTGTCTTCCTGCTCTACTTCAACGCGATCTATGTAGTGGTATTTGTACTGCAGCGGGCATGTTTCATAGGTTCCTATCTTTGAATGGCTGAATGTTGTCATTTTAGCTCTTAATAAGGCGGTCAGCATTTTTTACCAGTTTATCAAAGTCTGATTTAAATAACCTGTCTTGTATTATCCTGTATTTCCCAAACTCATTTTCAGCAAAGTCTTTTGCTATTTTTGCGGTAATCTTTCCAGGGTTATCCAGTATTTCTCTGTCATCAAATTCCAGGAATAGGTCCAATCTTTTTGCCCAATCTTCCATAGTCATTGGGATCTTTCTTTTAGCTCTTTCCTCAGCTAGATCAAGGTATGCAGAAACTATCCTGCCTAATGATTCCAGCTCTTCTTTTTTAAGATAGTTTTTGGCTGTCGAAACATCTGTTTTGATGATCTTTCCGTGAGGAGAATTTTTCCAGGAAGTCAGCCCCATATTTTTCTTTTTGGCATCCGCCCTTGCCATGATCAATTCAGGGGCTGTGTGTTTGTGGACAGCATAATGCAATTTGTTTTGGACCTTTGCAAAGAATTCTTTTGTTGTTTCTGCATTTTGGTCGTAATCTAAGCTTGTAGAATAAATGTCAGTTATTTTCTGATAAAAATTCCTTTCACTCAGCCTTATTTCCCTGATCTCAGCCAGAAGTTCATTAAAATAGTCTTTATTTAGGAAAGAACCATTTTCTAATCTTTTGCTGTCTAACACATATCCTTTGATCGCAAACTGCTTAAGCACTTTAGTTGCCCAGATCCTGAATTGCGTAGCTCTTTTTGAATTAACCCTATATCCAACTGATATTATGGCATCGAGGTTGTAGAAATTAGTCTTATAATTCTTGCCATCCAAAGCAGTTGTTAGGAAATTCCTAATAACTGACTTTTCGTCCAATTCTTTTGAGCCAAAAATGTTCTTCAAATGCTCATTTATTGTGGGGATAGACACATCAAACAACATGGCCATCATCTTTTGAGACAGCCACACATTTTCATCAGCATATTTCACTTCAATGGATTCTTCTTTAGCTTGAACCTGAAATATCAAAAAGTCTGCTGTTGAATTCCTTATCGCCAAATCTTTTTCCATTATTTAAATACAACCAATTATTTATATAAACTTATTAATTATTATCCTATTCCTTATAAATCTTATTCAAACAGGCATCCGGCCTCCTTAAAGTTTTGGCAAGCAATCCTCCTTATACAAAAATGGGCGGGTTTCGTATCTTTGAATGGCTGAATGTTGTCATCTTACTTCCCAGTGGCCGCCTTTATCAGGGCCAACTCTCCTTATTTTGCCTTCATTTTTTAACTTCTCAAGATTATACTTTATACCATCCTCTGTTATATTACCTATTATCTCTGCTAATTCATTTCTTGAATATTTTGGAT